>NZ_JBALNY010000037.1:0-39561 GCF_036962145.1 Bacillus sp. JJ1764
TTTGAATTAAAAAAGGCCCTATTGAGTAGACGTGAAAAAGGTTGCGACGGGACAAATATTGCCATTTGGAACAGCTGTTCCAAATGCGGCCAAAAAATTTTAGAGTGAATTTAAGAAGGAAAAGCCGTCCTATGTTATAGGACGGCTTTTTACGTAGTTACTTAATAAATCCTTTTATTTATAAATCTTTTAATTTAAATTCTAAATGTTTAACAGGATAGTATATTACTGGTTTACATTACAAATAGGACCAGTATCAGCGTTGCTGTAATATATTAGAAAATAGCCTAAACCTTTGACGAACCGAGCGATTGAGGAAATCGTCTATAAATATACGAAGTCCTTTATTATAAAAGAATGGCCCCACATAAATTAAGCACACCTATGCTACAAACCAATGGAGATATTCCTTTGATTATGTAGCAGCTAGGTCATATTTCTTCAGATATTTCCTTGCTTTATATTATTACGACCAGAGAGAAAAGGCTAGAAAAGCTTCAGAGACATTAGATCAGCGGAGGAAGAAAGAACAATAATTCTTCGTAGGTCTATCAAGCTTTGTTAGAGGAATATATTTGAATCCAAATAGAATACCTTTCGGATTAAAAAATAGGGGGTGCTCTCGTTCACATTAGCGAGGTTAAAGCAGGGCTAAAATGTGACTATGTATTACCATATGCTTATTTGCACCCTTTAGTAGCAAAAAGGGCCTTAAAAGCAAGTTAACAGAGGGTAGATTATAATGAAAATAGACATACTTATTTCAAAAGTAATAAAATAATGAATTAAATTAAACCCTTGTTTATAAAACAAGGGTTGGTGCACATTGTTCCCTCCAAAGTTTGTTTCTACCCAAGGGTTATTTAAAAATGATATCATCAGTCAAGTATATATAAACTCATTTAAAGTATTTTGTTTAAGCAGGTGGTATAATCCCTAAGACTAAAAGAAGAAAAAGCACCAATCCTATAAACAGAAAAATTGAGGAAGAAATAAAAATTGGCCTCTTCTAAAAATGAAAGGTTCTCTTTTTTGAATAATCCCTGTTTGCCCACTTAATTGAGAAGAATGTAGATCGGCAATTTTTCCCCCACCCGTTGAAAAGAAAAACGAAAGAACAGCAAAAGCCAAACCTGTAAAAAACATTACCTCGATAAATCTTACTGTAAATTTTAACGCAATAAAATAAGTTATGATTGCTTCTAGGACAAAGGTTATTAGCATTATAATAACTTTTTTTATTTGCATAAATTAACCTATATACGGAAATTTTACCTATTAATATTATATTAGCAGATTATCAGAAATCATTCATTATAATTAAGCTAGTTAGCTTTTTGTATCAAATAAGATCTCCGTACATTGACGCAGATTTTCTATGGTTTCGGACAATTGAGTTTCAAGCTGCTTTTTTGACCATTTTGCCTCTTTGGCTTGCAGGTCCTTATTTATTAGCAGGATCATCCAGATGGAAAAAGCAGATGAGAATAGATAGTATTCCTGCTTAAATGTCTGGGGATCCACTTCCCATTCAACCTGTTCCAAATATAGATCCAAGATCAACTCTCGCAATGACCTGGACATTTGTTTCGGAAATGTCGGATGAGAGAGATCGATCATATGATATAAATCCCAATATGGGACATTTAAATGTGTATGCTCCCAATCTAACACTATGATTCTATCTCCTGCTATGGCAAAGTTGCCTAAATGCAAGTCCCCATGAGACAAAACCTGCCTCTTTGAAAATATGAAACTACTTAGCAAAGTAAAAATATAATGAACAGACTTTGCTTCCAGACCCAGGAAGGGAAGCATTTCAAAAAAATACTCTCTATTCGAGAGCACTTCTGCCGTTATTTCCTCAATTGGCGGTTTCAGTCCTTGTAATGCCATATCCTTATAATCCTCGGAAGGAAGGGAATGCCACCAAGCCATATATCTCGTAACACCCAATACACTTTCTTTATCAAACGTATGCGAAAGAGCGCCGAGATCTTCAAGAATCATCCAGCTGGACTCAGGGTGGTGATGGTTGGAGGAGGCAATGATCTTCGGAAAAATAGCTGGGAAGTTCGAGAGAATATGATCATGGACCCACACCTCTTTCCCGATTTGCTCATTATTGGTCAAAGGTTTAAAAATATATGATTGATCAGGATTAAGATAAAAGCGTTCAACAAACCTGCCATTCATCCCTTTATAAAGGCTTTCCCTTTTTAAAATTCGCTGCTCATTTAACGTTCCATCCTCAAGGATGATATCTTTTGGCAACCTCATCGTTTCACAACCTTTGTTCTTCATCATGATTATTTTTCACTATGACTATAATGTTTATCGGAGTATGTGGCAAATTATACAATTCATTTTTGATAAAAAATAAATTATTCCTTTACCATTCGGAGATAATAATCACTGATTACGGTTACAAAACAAGGAGGTTTATTTCAATGAAACAAGAAAGCACACATGAGTTTGTTGAAAAATTACATGATAAACAAGCAAAGGATAAAAAGAATAAAGAAAAGCAAGGCAGCAACGATCCCACCAATAAGCTGCCTACTGATTATCACTAATCAAAAAAGAAGCTATGAATTTGTGTTCATGGCTTCTTTTTTCCACAGATGATACTATTCTTTCACATGAATTTGACTGTCTAGCTGAGAGTTTGCCAGCATAACTGACCCTACATTCAAGTAGTACCAGCGATCCTGATATTCCAGCCACCCGGTTACCACTGATTCACTCCTGCCCAGAAAGTACCTTTTCCCTGATAAGGCTAACCAGCCTGACTTGAGTTCTGATGAATCTGATGTACCATTCAAATCGTGGATGGCTAAATTCATCACACCGTTCGAGTTAATGTAGTACCAGGTTCCTTTATCATTAATCCAACCCGTCTGCAAGTCTCCCAGCTGATCAAAATAGTACCATTGCGTATGTTCCTCCAGCCAGCCTGTTTTCATGATCCCACTTTGATCAAAGTAATATTTCTTGCCGCTATCATCAAGCCAGCCAAACTTCATAGCACCGTCACTTTCAAAATAATATTTCTTGCCTTCAAGCTCCAGCCAACCCGTTTTTAAGATCCCAGCTTGATCAAGATAAAATTTCTTACCACCAACCTCCAGCCATCCAATCACCATCGAACCGTCATTTCCTAGAAAATACTTACCCTCATTATTCTCCAACCAACCTATTTTCATGATGCCATTTTGATCAAGATAATATCTCTTACCACCCACATCAATCCATCCGGTTTGCATGACTCCTTTACTATCGAAATAGTACTTGTTGGAGGCGATGATTTGCCAGCCTGTTTTTGGCTTTCCATCCTCGTAATAATACTTTTTTCCATCGGCCACGCTCCAACCATCTGACACTCCATCCATCGAGCCATAAACAGGGACACTACCACCACTCACCGTAAAGCCATTTGCCAGGGCTATTGCCTCAAAGGACTTTTCAGAAAAAGTGATAATGACCGGTGTATTCATTTGGACCTGGCCGAATAACCAGCGAACCTCCGCATTATGCATGCGGACACACCCATGACTGATATACTTTCCAATGGAACTTTCATTATTATTTCCATGGATGGCATAGGTGTCTCCATTCGTACCCGCAGCGTTCAGCCCCAGCCATCGATCCCCCAAAGGATTGCGTGGACTTCCTCCCGGAATGTTCCCTGTATAGTAAGGACGATTTTTTATCATCGTCACAATTTTAAATAATCCTTCCGGAGTTAAACCCCTTGTTTTCCCGGTTGCTACTTTAAAAGTCCTGACTAAAGTCCCTCCACTATAAAAAGCAAGGGTATTGGTCTTTTTATTAATAATGATTAATTGGTTACTGCTGGCCTCCGTATGATCTGTATAGAAAAAAATGCCCATTATCAAAATCATGACTGCCGTTATCTTCTTCATTCTGATCTCCCCAAAGTGTGTAGTTATGAATAAAATAACACGGCAAATAGGAATATTTTGTCGCTCTTTCGTGCAGTAATAGTTAATTTTTCTTAATCATTCATCTATTATCGACACCTGTTTTTGATACATTTTTAGCTCTTATACAATAAGGCCCTTACAACGTATGCTAACACCTTGATTTACTAAACAAATAAAAAAACTGAACCCGCTTTGGAGTTCAGTTCCTAATAGATGGCACCTGATGACAGGAGACTTCAGAATTGCCTATTCGGTTTCTAAGCAGCTATATCACGCTTTGTGAACACCCCAAACGCCAAGAGTTGAAAGATGAGAAAGTAGATGAACAGCATGATAATTGAAAAGCCAACTGTCATCCCCTCGACCATTGGGGTTCCATCGATATATTGTGTTAGGTCCGTATTAGCAAATAAACTATATTTTGCCCAATCGTACCGCATTGCGATCAAGGAAGTGACCTGTCCCCCCATTAATAATAGGAAAATTGAAATACCTACTGCCAGCGAGCTGTTTCTAAATACAGCAGAAATCATAAACGCCATTGTCGTAATCATGAGGACACCAACAGATGACAAGAAATAGGTCTTGATTAAATAAACCAGCATATTTTGTTCAACGACACTGCCGTTGGCATAGGCAAGATGTACAGGATTGCTTTCTCCTGCTCCAAATAAAGTAAAGCCAAGTATGGCGGAACTCCCAAATAAGATGGTCATCATCAATACACCGAATAAAATCACCGTAAAATATTTAGATAAGAGGATTTTGTACCGCTTGATCGGACGAATCATTAGCAGCTTTATCGTCCCCCAGCCAAATTCACTTGACACGATCCCTGCCGCAACAATGATTGTAAATAAACCAGCAAATGTAATGAGCGACTTGTTGTCATTAATAAATGTCCAGCCGGTTGATTCTTGGTCAGGTTGAAGTTTATGATCTAAACGATATTGATTAATAGCAATTTGCCTTTTTAAACTTTTCTTATACGCTCCAGCTGTCGGGGGCAGTTCACTTAGTTCCTTTTGATCCTTGGCAATCTGCTGGTTAAGCTGCTGTTCCCACTGAGGATTCTGCGTTTTTCCTTTATCTTCAAAATACTTCGTTAAAATCCCTGATGCAATGATACTAAGAACAAGTAGCCCCATCATCACATAGGTGCCGGGTCTTTTAAATATTTTGATCCATTCATTAACAATAAGATTATGCATGGAGTTTCCCTCCCTGTTCCGTGACTTCTAAAAAGCGTTCTTCTAACGATTTGGCGATTGGCTTCACTTCGAAAATACAGATTCCTTTTTCCGCAAAAAACTGAATCATATTTGGGACATCTTCCTTACCCATCTCGATGACAATCCCATTCTTCATTTTTTCAAAGGATACATTCAGTTTTTTCAGTTTGGCTTGATCTGTTAGATTCACTTCAAAGAAGTATTTTGGTTTTGTTTCCTGGTTATATTCATGGACCTTTTGGATGTCAATGAGCTTTCCATGTTGAATAATCGCGATACGGTCACACATCATTTCCATTTCTGCTAATAGATGGCTGGAGACAATAACAGACATCCCTTTTTCCTTGGTTAATTTTTTCAAATGATCACGGATCTCTCTGATTCCAGCCGGATCGAGCCCGTTGGTTGGTTCATCGAGAATCATTACCTTTGGATCATGAAGCAGGCTTTGCGCCAATCCCAAGCGCTGCCGCATACCCAAAGAATAGGTCTTTACTTTATCATGAATACGTTCTTTTAAACCGACGAACTCTACGACTTCCTCTATTTTTTGCTTAGAAATTCCCTTTATCATCCTTGCATATTGCATCAAATTTTGATATCCGGTTAAAAATTTGTAAAGCTCCGGATTCTCAACAATCCCGCCAATATTCAGCAGTGCTTCCTCAAATTCCTTTTCTACATTCTTGCCGCAAATCAATATTTCGCCGGAGGTAATCCCCATAAGGCCAACCATCATCCGAATCGTTGTGGTTTTTCCAGCTCCATTTGGCCCTAAAAATCCGAATACTTCCCCCTCTTCAATGTTGAAGCTTAAATTATCGATGATTTTTTTCCCTTTTATCACTTTTGTTACATTTTTCAATTCCACAACAGGATTACTCATATTTATTTTCTCTCCCTTTCAGTCATGGTAGCTTTAAGCCACTCCAGAACAGATAACCCCTCTTCTTCTCTAAGATCTTCCACATTTTTCTGATCGATGATCGTCCCTTGCAAAATGACAATAGCTTCATCTAATAGCGGTTCAATTTCATCAATTTCATGCGTAGCAATAATCACAGTCTGCTCGTCAAAATCAATGTAGGAGACCAAACTTCTCACAATCGAATCGCGCACCATGGGGTCCAGTCCAGAAAACGGTTCATCAAGCAGCAAGACCCGAGCCTTCCTTGATAAGGCTAGAACCAGTTTCAATCTACCTCGATTTCCTTTGGACAATTGCTTTATTTTTCTTGCCGAATCTAGCTTCATATCCAGTAACAGCTGACCCGCTTTTTCCTTATCAAAATCTGGGAATTGTGAAGCATAATAATCCACCATGTTTCCCACTGTAAAGGTGGGATAAAACATATCCAGTTCCGTTAAATAAGCAACCTTGTCACTAATTTTTCTCGTTACTTCTTCACTGCTCACTTCCACTTTGCCGCTGTCTGGATAAACGAGTCCCGCAATCATTTTTAATGTCGTTGACTTGCCACTGCCATTGGGCCCAAGTAGCCCATAAATCTTTCCGGTCTCAAATGTCAGGGAAACATTTTTTAACGAAAAATCTTTCCCATACCGCTTAGAAACAGTCGTCAGTTTAACGGTCACCCTTGCTCCCCCCCAAAGTACTTCTGTAAACCCTGGATCATTTCCTCATGAGAAAAACCAAGCTCTTTCATGTTTTGTACAAAAGCGCCAATAATTTCAGTTTGCAGCTGTATCTTTACTACTTGGAGGACCTGTTCATTTTCTGTGACAAAGGTCCCCTGCCCCCGTTTTGTCTCCACGATTCCCATCCTCTCCATCTCACTATAGGTTCTTTGAATGGTGTTAGGGTTAACACCTGATTGAATGGCCATTTCCCGAACAGAAGGCAATTTATCACCTGCTTTCATCTCGCCACGAACAATTTGTGATGAAAGGTGCTCCGCTATTTGAATATAGATAGGTTTTGATGCTTGAAAGTCTTTTGCCATCGTCCTACACCTCAACTTTTCTGTCGAGTAACCAACAAGAAACAAGGAATAGACTGAATGCAAGGAGTATATAGATCAAAAACCCAAGTACCGGGATATCTGCCGCATTCAGATAGATCTCCCAACTGCCTTGTTTATGCTGAAAATTTGTGCCTGCCAGGACTGGTATCGTCCATTTATTTACGATCTCTTTAAGAACCCCAATCTTTCCCAATAGTGTAGAAATTGTATTATAGAGGAAAAAGATCACTACAAGGACGAGCCAGCGCCAACTTTTAATCGCCGGGAATTTCCCCAAAGAGTGAAAGACAGTCCAATAAAACATTGCCCAGCAAGATACATATACACTTATCAACAGAAGCCCGGCATTGAATACCAGCATTCCCGAAAACAAGTCGGATGCGTTAATATGAATTTGATTTTTATAGAATTCATAAATCGCCAGACCGACTGCCGTTAAATATACCTGGGCAGCTAATTGATAGAAAAATCCGACCGTCAGTTTCGATAAGAACAGCACTTTACTGCTTTGTGGATTATGAAGCCATAATTGTGTCTTTCCTTCAAGACGCAGCATGGACAATAACATCCCCGGCAGAAAAAAGGCATGAAACAGAAGCAGTATAACGACAGCAATTGGTAGAAAGACAAGTGGAGCATCAAAATACAGCTCGAGAGCCCATGGGATAAACAAAAACATCGAAATAAAAATCAGCCAAATAATAAACCAAAGCTTGGAAATGGCGAAATCCTTCTTTACCAACCCTTGAAAAGCAAACATCTATTTAAGCCTCCTAAACAATCATGTATTAGTGTTCTAATCAAATAGTACACTAATACAAGGATACGCGTCAATATGTTTTTACAACTATTTCCACTTAATCCAACTAACAGCGGCCAAGTAACAAGATCAATCAATACCTATGCAAAAAAACCCCCTTGGTTCAAAACCAAAGGGGGACACTTTACTCATATTAACGGTTATCCACTTTTTCAGGATAAAGGTCGTGATTCATTAACCGGAACTGTGCCATTTCTTCAAACTTTGTTCCCGGCTTGCCATAATTGCACCAAGGATCGATGGAAATGCCGCCGCGCGGTGTGAATTTACCCCAAATCTCAATATATCGGGGATCCAGCAGCTTTATTAAATCGTTCATGATAATATTCACGCAATCCTCATGGAAATCACCATGGTTTCTAAAGCTAAATAAATATAATTTAAGGGATTTGCTCTCAACAATTTTTTTATCAGGAATATAGGAAATATAAATGGTGGCAAAATCAGGTTGACGAGTCAACGGACATAAACTTGTAAACTCCGGACAGTTGAATTTGACAAAATAATCGCGGTCGACATGAAGATTATCAACTGCCTCCAAAACCTCCGGTGCATAATCAAATGAATAGGCAGTGCCCTGATTCCCTAATAGTGTTAAATCCTGTAATCCTTGCTCATTGGTACGTCCAGACATAAAAAAAACCTCCTGTAAGATGGGATTCCAACCTTTACAGGAGAGGTCTCGTGGAAACTAAAGATTTAACATAAAAAAGCCATATCCGATATGGACATGGCTTTAATCGTCATGAATCCATAGTTTTTTATAGAGGGTATCCGCTATGAACCTCTCCCGTTTCAGTAACGAGTATGCAATTTCTCTTCCCATATCATATAAGAGAGTGGGAGAAACGTCAAAGGGAATTTTTTACTAGTTATAACCGTTTTCTACAGCTTTTTCAAAAAAGCAGCCAAGGAGTCGTCGACAATAGCGATCATTTTTTCAATCTCTTCTTTTTGAATAATTAATGGCGGGGCAATGGCCACGATATTCATTCCAGATTCGAAGTTGAACGGTCTAATTAATAGCCCCCGCTGGTAGCATTCATCCACTACGGTCACCGCGGCATTCACGTCATCAGCAAACGGGACATTTCCTTCTGGGCTTTTCATTAAATCAAATCCTGACAATAGGCCCTTCACTCTTCTCTTGGTGAGGTACTCATATTTGTCCTCTAAATAAGCAAGACCCCGCTCTAGTTCTTGCCCCATGGTAGCGGCATTTTTCACCAGGCCGTCCCGCTCGAGGATTTCAATATTCTTCAATCCAACTGCACAGGCTGTTGGGTGACCGCTATAGGTGAATCCGTGGGCAAGCATCCCATCGTATTGAGCAAAGGCATCTCTTATATGTTCACGCATCACAACGCCACCAAGCTGAGCGTACCCACTGGTGATCCCTTTGGCAATGGACATAAAGTCAGGTACAATTTCCCAATGATTGACACCGAACATTTCCCCGGTTCTTCCAAACCCGCAGATCACTTCATCCGCAATCAAGTGGATTTGGTATTCATCACAAAGCTGCCTCACTGCTTGAAGATATCCATCAGGAGGAATATGCACACCACCAGCGCCCTGGATTGGCTCAACAATGACTGCAGCAATCTTGTCTGCTCCTACCTTTTCAATAATGCCGCGAATACTGCCTTCAAATTCTGGATGCCCGCTGTCGCCGAGTTCACAATCAGTTTGATGGGCCTTCGCATTGATCATGTCAGGTTCCATGGAGCCTGAGAAGTCCCGGTACACATCAATTCCAGTTGCCCGTTGTGCTGCGATGGTCACACCATGATAGCCTCTTCGCAATGAAATGATTTTTCTCTTCTCAGTATAACCCTGTAATTGCCAGTAAAATCTTGATAACTTGAATGCCGTATCATTTGATTCTGACCCACCTGAGGTAAAGAAAACGGTATTTAAATCCCCAGGTGTGAGGGCGGCTATTTTTCCAGCCAATCTTACGGTTGGTTCATTGGCATAGCCATAAAAGGCAGATGAATAGGCCACTTTGGTCATTTGTTCATAGGCTGCCTCTGCTAATTCCTTATTGCCATGCCCTAGATTGACATTCCATAGCATGGACACACCATCGATGTATGTTTTCCCGCTTATATCGTTAAGATAAATTCCGTTACCTTCTGTAAAAATCAATTTTGGACCAAATTGTGCTTGTGTTTTTGGATTGGTTGACGGGTGAAGCATGTGCTTCCGGTCAAGTATAGAAATTTCACTAGCCAATGCTTGTACACCTTTATGTTCAACTAGATTTTGAGACATGATTAATCACTCCTTATAGTTTCATTTTTTCATTGATAATTTATATAAAACATGTAAAAGTACATTTGCGCCTTTTTCGATGTCATCTTCTAATGTAAGTTCGTTTTCGTTATGGCTGATTCCTTTTACACTGGGGACGAAAATCATTCCGCTCGGTGCCATTTTTGATATATATTTCGCATCATGCCCTGGGCCGCTGAATAGCCTCATCGCAGAGTAACCTCTGTTTTCACAAGCCTCCGCAACAGCATCCATGACCTCCGAAGAAAATTCAATAGCGTCAGAATCCCAATTAACTGTAATCATGACATCCACGTTATTCAACAGGGCAATAGTGCTTAGTTGTTCTTTTAAGCTCTCGATTGCATTGGATCGGATATCATTGTCTTTGTGACGAATGTCAATTGTAAACTCTACTTGCCCAGGGATGACATTGGCTATATTGGGTTTCACATCTAGCCTTCCCACTGTAATCTTCAAACCATCAATTTCTTTTGTTAATTCATGCAGCTTTGAAATCATCTTTGCTGTTGGGACAAGGGCATCCCTGCGGTGTTCCATCGGTGTCGGCCCGGCATGATTGGTCTCGCCCGTCACCGTCACCGTTAACCAGCTCATCCCCTGGATTCCTTCAACAATCCCAATTGTTTTTCGTTCTTTTTCCAAAATAGGTCCCTGCTCCACGTGCAGTTCCAGATAGTTTTTCACATTCTTTAAACGATGCTTTCTCTCGCCTAAATAATTAATCTTTTGTAAGGCATTTTCATAGCTTACTTGATTATTGTCCTTTATGTTATAAATAAACTCCTTTGTAAATACTCCAGCCACTCCCCCTGATCCCAGCATAGGCGGAGTAAAACGAGCGCCTTCTTCATTAGTAAAGTTAATAATTTCAATAGGATAATCAGTTTCAAGCTGCTGTTCATTTAAGACCCTGATGGCCTCTAATGCACTTAACACCCCAAGAATCCCATCAAAACGGCCGCCACATGGCTGGGTATCAAGATGGGAGCCAACCGCTACAACCGGGCCATCCTTCAATTTTCCCTTTCTTCTCCCATAAATATTGCCAAAATCATCAATCCCGACCTCTAGACCGGCCTGCCCCATCCATTCAACAAGTCGATCCCTCATCTGTTGATCCTCTTGGGTTAACGCTAAACGGTTTAATCCACCATTTTCTGTCGCTCCAATCGAAGCACTTACTTCAATGGTCTTTAGCAGTCGTTGTCTATTTACCCCAAGCATCATCGTTTGCATAACCATCCCCCCTTCACTAACCTATATTGCAAATTCCATGCCAATCTTTAAAAACCAAGACAGTTTAAGCTAAATTTGCATTATAGTCAGAAAATTATTAATATATAGTTAAAGAATGAATCGTTTTCGATGCAAATCGAGTCAATTCTGACTCAATTTAACTTGAAAGAGGTAAATGATGTGAAAAAGAAGTTTTATGAGGATGAGCATTTTTCCCGTGTTTTCAATCATTTAAAGGATGGTATTTTTATTGCGGACAATAACGGAACTGCCCTTTGGATTAACGATACCAGTTCAAAACAAATGGGCGCGCCACGTTCAAAGGTCATCGGCAGGAATGTCATCGATCTAGAGAAGGCTGGCTTGTTTAATCCATCCGTAACGAAAATGGTCATAGAAAAAAAGGAGACTGTCACGATTGTCCAAACCTCCAAAAACCGACAGTATTTAGCAACTGGATATTTAATTGAAATCGCTGAGGAAGGAACCAAATATATTTTAGTCCACGTAAAGGATATAACAGAAACAGTCAGAGCATCCTTAAAGCTGGAAAAAGCAGAGGCATTGCTCCAAAAATACTGGGATGAATTGCAGAAAATAAAAAGCAGACAGTCAGGATCAGAGAAACCTGTCATCGGGAAAAGTAAAAAGCACGAAGAGATGCTTGATTTAATCAACAGAGTTGCCACAGTGGACGCCACGATTCTATTAAATGGGGAAACCGGTGTTGGAAAAAGCTTAGTTGCCTCTGAGATTCATAAACGCAGCAACCGTGCTGATCAGCCATTTGTACAAATCAATTGTAGTGCCATACCGGAAAACCTTTTAGAATCTGAGCTATTTGGCTATAAAAAAGGAGCCTTTACTGGAGCAAATAGCAACGGAAAAGTAGGAATAGTGGAGAAAGCCCATGGAGGAACGCTTTTTTTAGATGAAATAGCTGAATTGCCGATCACCCTTCAGCCAAAGTTGCTTCAATTAGTCCAGGAAAAGTCCTTTATACCTGTTGGGGGCACGAATATAAAGAAGGTCGATGTTCGGATTATCGCCGCAACCAACCAGAACCTGCTGGAAATGGTTCAAAAAAGACGGTTTAGGGAGGATTTATACTATCGGCTCAATGTTGTTTCCATTCAAATTCCTCCCTTAAGAGAGCGAAAAGATGACATACTCCCACTGGTCTACCACTATTTCGAGCAATTTAAGTTAAAATACGGAAAAACCTCCACTCTAAGCACAGAATTACTTGAATATCTTCAGGAATATAGCTGGCCTGGAAATATTCGTGAGTTGGAGAATATGATGGAACGCTTAGTGGTAACTGCCCGGTCCAATAGTATTGAAATTACTGACCTTTCCAATAAAGTGATCCAAGAAGTGCAGCAACGGAGCCATTCCATTATCAATGGTCAAAGCTTATCAGACTATCTGGAGGGGATTGAAAAGAAGATGATTCAAGATGCCTTACAGGAACATAAATCAACAAGAAAGGCAGCACACGCGTTAGGAATCACCCAATCTTCGCTGATGAGGAGAATTAGGAAATTTAATCTATAAATATAGTATTCATCTTATATAACGTAGTAATGATTCGAATTCGGTTCACTCACGGAGAAAAGCAAAAATTAATATATTTAAATATTTTTCTACAGCTATCAATGATAGAATAGTAGCTAAATATTACTGGATTGAACCGCTAGAGGAGTCATAATATGGATTGCATCAAACAAAAAAGGATATTGTTTTACTTAACTCCTTTATATATCTTGGGATATTACTTTTGGATCTACTATTGGAAAAATGATGAATGGATCAAGACTTTCGGAGGGAATCTTTTCTCGATATTCGCTCCGCTGATTGCCTTTGTTTTATTACTTCAGGCTTCAAGGAAAATGAAAAAAGTAGATAAAGTTTTTTGGTTCCTTATTTCTCTTGGATGCTTAAGTTATTCGATCTCAGAGACCCTTTGGTTTTTTATTGAGAGTATCCAGAAGAAGGAAGTCCCTTTTCCGGGGTGGACGGACTTATTTTATATAGTGCAAACTGTTTTTTTCATGTCCGCCTTTATTTATAAAATTATTAAAACGGGGAAAGGATTGCATTTAATTAAATTCGCATTTGATACCTGTATCATTATGACAGTTGCCATTACCTTTAGTTGGCACTTTATTATGCACGGGATTATTTTTCAAAGCAACACAACTCCATTTTCTATGATGGTGTCAGTAAGTTATCCGATTGGGGATTTAATCCTTTTATTTGGCGCTATAAGCTTTTATTTTGGTTCTGAAAGTTTTTTTCCATCAAAGGTTATCAATTATATTCTGATAAGCTTAATTATTCAGGCCCTTGCCGACTCAGCTTTTCTATATTTAACTGCAGATAACATTTATTTTTCCGGAAGTCTGCTTGATCCTTTATGGTCGCTAGGATTTCTATTAATGGCGATTTCGGGTACATATGCAAGGGAAAGATATGGACAGAAGAATTTAATGAAAAGGACAAAACGCATCTCGTTAAAGGATATCCTTTCAATACGATTATTGCTGCCTTATTTAAGTGTATGTCTATTATTTTTGGTGATGGTCCTGCAAAATAAAAGCTATAACAGTTTGATGATCGGTTCGGCTGTTGCTATTTCCCTAGTGATTTTACGTCAAATCTTTACTCTACTGGAGAATAATTCCCTAATTTCCCAGTATCACAATCTTACAGAAGAATTAGAGCAGAAGATTTCAGAAAGAACCGAAGAACTGACGGTAAAAAATCAGCAGCTTGAGGATGTCGTCCAAAAAATGAGACATATGGCCTTTCATGATGTACTAAGCGGTCTGCCAAATAGAAGGCTGTTTCTTGAAAAATTGGAGCAAGCTATTGATGCTGCTGAACAGCATGGAAATTGTCTGGCCGTTGTGTTTATCGATATAGACCGATTTAAAAATATTAATGACACACTTGGACATGAATTTGGTGATTTATTAGTAAAATATGTTTCTAAGCAAATGGCCCAAAGTTTACGTAGTACTGATACTCTATCCCGACAAGGTGGCGATGAGTTCACAATATTGCTAGATAATATTCATAAAAAAGAAGATGTCATTCCCATCCTTCAAAAATTACAGTCCGTGGTGGCAATGCCCATTACCATTAAGGAAAAGGAATTGCATATTTCCCTGAGTATTGGTGTTGCCTTTTATCCTAAAGATGGAAGAACAACTGAAGAGCTTTTGAAAAATGCTGATATGGCCATGTATCGTGCAAAAGAAGATGGAAGAAACAACTTCAAATTCTTTTCTAAGGATATGAATCTGCAAGTATCGCGAAAAATGACATTAGAAAACGGCTTACGCAGCGCGATTAAAAATGATGAGTTTATCATTTATTATCAACCGCAAGTCGATATTCAAACCGGTAAAGTGGTCGGCGTTGAGTCGCTTATCCGCTGGAACACCCGTGAAGCCGGGATGGTTCCACCAGGGGAGTTTATTTCAGTGGCAGAGGAAACACATTTGATTATCCCCATGGGGGAATGGGTGCTTTATACAGCCTGTAAGCAGGCGAAAGCTTGGCACGATGCCGGAAATAACCAGTTAAAGCTGGCTGTCAATTTGTCACCCCTTCAATTCGTACATGAAGACCTAGTTAAAATGGTCGCCCATGTTCTGGATGAGACCGGATTTAATCCGAAGTTTTTAGAATTGGAGATTACGGAAGGCGTTGCCCTAAATGATGCGGAGGAAGCCATTGATAAAATGCAGGATTTAAGGAATTTAGGCGTGCGGATTTCGATTGATGATTTTGGAACAGGGTACTCCTCGTTTATTTATTTAAAAAGATTTCCAATTAACACCTTAAAAATTGCCCAGCCTTTTGTGCATGATCTAATCAGCAAACATTCTAATAAGGCACTTGTGGAGACCATCGTTTCCTTGGCTCATAGTTTAGGACTAACGGTCATCGCTGAAGGGGTAGAAACACATGAACAGCTTGTTTCTCTAAAGGAAATGCATTGTGATGAGGTTCAAGGATATTATTACAGCAAGCCGTTAACAGTTATGCAATTCACTTCTATGATTGAAAATCAAGCAAAGGAAATTCCGTTAAACGTCTTTTAATAAAAACACGCGGTCTCGTTTTTTCGAACCGCGTGTTTTACGTTTATATTTTAAACTTTCCAACCATTTCTTGTAATTCTTCTGCCATTTTGGATGAATATACGGCGGATGAAGTGATTTCTCCCATGGCTATTTGTTGCTCTTGGGCTGCAGTTGATACCTCACGTGTTCCGGATGCTGCTACTTCTCCAATTTGCGCAATGACCTTCATGGATTGGTTCATCTGTTCAGAACCCGCGGCCATTTCTTGGACGGCAGCGGATACTTCATGAATTTAATGCATTGTAATTGCTAACATTATATCTTTTCTTTTTTTCATTTTATTATTCTATCCTTTCCTATTCCATGAATCCATTTTTCTTGATTAAGAGCTCTTTAATCTTGAAAACAATTATTATTATTAAAAGAATACTAACCACCCAAAAGTAGGAAGGTAGATTATCTTTTATATTCCAAAAAGCGAAAAAAACAAGAAAAAATGTGTACATAATAATATCAATTAATATTTTTGATTTAGATTTCATAATGATTCCCCTATGCTATATTGTTATATTATAATAATGGAAAAGTATGGAATTTCCTCTCGTTCCATATTTAAACATATTTTGCATTATACTGCCAAGTTATTTTTTGCTATTTTAATATTTATCGCTGAGATTTCTTAACTTGTTCAAAATTCACATTCAATAGTTTGCCTTAATTTTTTAAAACGTTTTTTTGAAAAGCCAAAGCGACTTTTTCTGCTTCTTCTTGGCCATCCATTTCAAAATACTTTTCAAAAATAGCTCCCACTTCAATCAATCTCTATGCTCGAGCTTTCCGTTCTTTTTCCTTTAATCGACTCTCAACCTGTTGCTTCCGAGCCTTGATCTGCTCCATCACTTTCTCTAATTCTTGTAAACGTTCTTCGTCCGTTTTTCTCGCAATGCTAAAACCTTCCTAACAAATACGAACATTAATTACTTTAACTGAATCCGTAAAAGCCGTCCTATAACCATAGAACGGCTTTTCTTTTTTAAATTGGCTCTAAAATTTTTTGGCCGTCTGGGGTGGACATTGGGTTTTGAAGCTCTGTTTTCTTTCAAATATTTACATTCTATTGTTTGATTCTACTGTTTTAGTAGGAGATTTCTCGAAAGATTTATAGATTTCTGCTATTTTTAAGGTTTTAATAGAGGAAATTCCATGTTTTTGTCTGAAGAATCTCTTGATCTCCTTTCTTGTTTTGACAAATTAATTTGTGACGTTGTCCTAAAATCAATTCATAAGGTTAACCATTCCGTACATAAAAAAGGGGGACTTATCGTTGAAAAAGAAATTATCTATTCTATCCATTTGTTCTGTTCTATCCATCTCTTTATTTGTTGGGGCTCAACCAAGTAAATCCAAGGCTGCCGCCGAACAGGAGCATTATGTTTTGGCTTATAAAGGAAAACTTCCTGCTAATTTCTCTCGAGATATTGAAAAAGCCGGTGGGAAAGTGGAGCGTGTGATTGAGGAGGTAGGAATTGTTGAGGCTGCATCTACTGATCAATCCTTTCTTTCTAGCATTTCACAGAATAAAGATATTCAATCTGCCGGTAAAGAGCTGGAGGCATACTTAGAACCAGACCCAGATGACGCCATTCAATTTACCCCGGGGACCCCTAATGGGCAAAAGGTCACATTGGATCCTAATGCTACCAGTTACTGGGATAAGCAATGGGATATGCAGCGATTAACACATAACGGAGATTCTTATAAATTAGATTCAGGAAATCACGATACCGTTGTAGCAGTGATCGATACAGGAATCGATTTCAGTCACCCGGATTTAAAGGCAAATGCCGATGAAAAAGGTTCCAAGTCATTTGTTCCAGGGTTGACAAGCCCTTGGGATGGTAATGG
Organism: Bacillus sp. JJ1764; assembly: GCF_036962145.1. Classification (NCBI taxonomy): domain Bacteria; kingdom Bacillati; phylum Bacillota; class Bacilli; order Caryophanales; family Bacillaceae; genus Bacillus; species Bacillus sp. JJ1764. The sequence continues at coordinate 17,524 of NZ_JBALNY010000037.1, forward strand.
CCACGGAACCCACGTTGCCGGTTCTATTGCAGCAAACGGCAAAGTTAAAGGGGTTGGCCCTGATTTAACCGTTCGTGCTTACCGCGTTTTTGGCCCTACCGGTGGAGCCCAGCAATCATGGATTACCGATGCCATTGTTGCTGCAGCAAATGATGGAGTAGAAGTCATAAATATGTCTATCGGCGGATGGCGCTGGATGGCCAATAACTATGGCGAAAAAGGGGACTCAGCCTCCATGGTAGCCTATCACCGTGCTGTACAGTATGCGATTCAAAAAGGGGTAACAGTCGTTGTATCTGCTGGAAATGATTCTATGGATTTAAACAATTTACATGATATGCAAGCATATTGGAAAGCAAACTATGGACTTGATATTAAAGGTCCATCACGTGTCGCACCAGCCCAGGTTCCGGGAGTCATAACCGTATCATCCTCAAATCAGTGGTCAGATAAAGGTATCGCCTTCTACTCCAACTACGGAAGTGCCATTGATGTGGCAGGCCCTGGAGGAGATAATGGTCCGTTATATGACAGCCTATACCGCAAGGACCCAGCTGGAAACTATTTAAATAAACGTGATTTCACGTATCGTACTTTATCGACGTATCCAACTTATCCAGTTGGCGCCAATGCAACTACCCAATTTAGTGATGGCAATTGGCATGGCTATTCTTATCTACACGGTACTTCCATGGCAGCACCAAAAGTTGCTGGGGTAGCCGGAGTTATTAAGGCTGCACACCCTGAATACACCCCTGCTCAAGTAGCGGCGGCTATCAGGCAAAGTGCCATCGATTTTGGTAAAGTAGGTGCTGATCCACTTTACGGAGCTGGCGAAGCCAATATTTACAATTTCCTGGCTAATGACAAATAAATAGTGAATTTACAGGCAAAAAAACCGCTGGGTCCTACTCAGCGGTTGCCTGTTCTACTATTTATCAAACTTAGAAAGGATATTTTCATATTCTTTTACTATATTATCTATTTGTGTAACTTTTGTATTCATCTGTTCTAGCACTTGAATTTGATCACCCATAATGGAGGAAATCACCTGATTTTTTTGATTAATTTCCTCGGATAATTCCTTGTTTTCCATTACATTTTGGGCTGCAGCATGTGATTTATGAACTAAATCTTTACTAGTATTCGATAGCTGTTCTAATTTCTCACCTGTTTTTTCGATATTCTCCATAATTTCATTAAACGTTACCGAGGATTGCCCGATTAACTCGATACCTTTTTGTAGTTCCAAGTTTGTTTTATTTATTTCAATTCCAGTAGTATTAGTGTTTTCCACCATTTCCGCAATAATAGCGGCAATCTCTTTTGTTGAATTAGATGATTGTTCCGCTAACTTTTTAACCTCGTCAGCAACGACTGCAAAGCCTCGCCCTTGTTCACCCGCTCGAGCAGCCTCTATAGCGGCATTAAGGGCCAACAAATTGGTCTGGTCTGATATTTCAGTAATCATTTGAACAATTTCCTCAATTTTTTGCGATCTGCTGATTAAGGTCTTTATTTCACTTGAGACATTATTCATTAGATGGTTAATCGCATGAATTTGCTTAATCGTTTCATCCAGGACCTGTTTTCCTTTATAGGATTTAGCCATATTTTCATTCGAATTATCATGAATACTTTCAATGTGCTTATTCATGTCTCCTGCATTATTCTGTAATTCTAACAAAAATGACTCCAAATCCCCCGATTTCTGACTTTGCAAATTCGTATGTTGGTTCATATCCTCATTGAGTTCCATTACCTTCCCAAATAGCTGATTATTTCGGAGAATGGTATCTTTTAAGGTATGGTTCACATCTTCAAGAGTGATAGAATTCCCTTCTATTTTTGAAACAAGGCCCCGAAGTTCCAGTACTAATTCATCGAAACTCCGTGATATATCCCCGATTTCGTCCTTTTGCTTTAATGAAACGTTAACGGTTAAATTCCCTTCTTTTACCTCAGCAATCTGAAAATTCATTTTTCGCAATGGCACTACAAACTGGCGGATATAAATATATAATCCAATGATTAAAACAACCATTACCGCTAATGTGACAATGATAAAGTTTCGCTTTAAGGCATTTTGTATATCAAAAATCTCATTAGCATCTAAATCTGCGCCTAAAACCGCAACAATTTCCCGGTTATCATCAAAAACAGGAACATACGCACTCATTAGATATCCGTACTCAGCCGTGTTATAAATCTGTGTTGTTATGACCTTTTTCTTCTTGAATACCTCAGTTATTTCTGGATAATCTTCATTAGTGGCTTTATCACCATAGTGAGAAAAGTCCTTTGACTCCATGTTTCCTCCGTCAACCAGATAGCTTAACTTATATGTATCTCCAATCCTTTTAACATCTAATGTATAAAGGTATTTAAGGCCATAAATTTCCTTATAATTGAGTAAACGCTTTCTTAACTTGTGATAATAAGGGGTCTTTTCTGGGTCCTCGGACCGTTTAAGTTCTAATAGTTGATCTACCTTAATAGTTTTTGAAATATTGTTCGCAAGATTCCCTACCTGTGCTTTTTTCGCATCATTAAACTCCCCAACGCTTGTCCTATAAGATCCAAACGATAATATGACGCAGCCGATCAGGAAAAATAAAATGAGCGGTACCAATAATTTAGATTGAATACTTTTCAATGTCATTTCCTCCATAGTTTTTCCCGTTGGTATATAATTGTCAATATTCAGATATTTTTACCTATAGCACGTCTGTATCTTTAGTATATTATGACTATTATAAAAAACAACAAAAAAAAGTAAAAATACAACAAATTTCGACCTTTTTTACAAAAAAATAGAATATAACCTCGGAAGGCAACCATACTAAATATGTTAGTATGCTTTTAAAGAGGTAGAAGTTGATGAAAAATAATTCTCGTTCTTTGTTTATAAAGCACTCCATAATTTCTATAATTGCTCCATCTGCCCAGAAATACTGGCAATTTATTAAATTCTGTTTGGTTGGGGTTGCCAATACATCCATTTCGTTAGTTGTCTATTATATTTTTATAACGCTTGAAGTTCAATACCTGCTTGCAAGTACAATTGCCTACTGTGCAGGACTTTTGAATGGTTATGTGTTTAGTTCATCTTTCGTGTTTAAACAGCAAAGAAACACGCATCAAGCTTTGAAATTTATGATGGTAAATATGTTCTCTCTATTACTTAACCTTCTATTCCTCTTTGTTTTAATCGACCTATGGGGGATTTCAAAAATAATGGCCCAAATAGCCGCCACAAGTTTTAATGTCATCTTTAATTTTCTTCTGAACAAGTTGTGGACATTTAAGTCAAAACAGGTTGCTGATTCCCATTAAGGCAACCTGTTTTGTTTTTAACTTTTGGAAAAACGTACCACGCCGCTTTTTGAAACTTTTTTTAAACCAAAGCGTAAATAGGTTATAGCTTTTCATTTCAATAAAGTATGGGAGAATTATAGATGAAAAAATTAATCATTGCCTTCGTTTTGCTGTTTAGTTTAGTTGCACCTGGGATGACGGAAGCAAAAGGATTCAGCAAGGGCTCTAGTTCCTTTAGCCATAGTTCTTCATTTGGATCGCATTCTACAACAAAATCTTACTCAGGATTTAAATCACCTTTTAGCAGTAAATCAGGGTCATCCTATAAAGGATCCTATTCCACAAAACGAGGTGGCTTTTGGAGCCATGCAGCAGCATTTGGAGCAGGGACATTTATCGGAAGCATGCTCCATCCTTTCGGCGGCCATTATTACGGAAATTCTTATGGATTTTCCATGTTCGGGATGCTTTTAGATATCATGATTATTTTAATTATTATCCGATTGATTAAAGGGATCTTTAGACGGAAACGTTATTACTAGAATATTACGATGAGAGCCTCATCCTTAATTGGATGGAGGCTTTTTTGCAATGATTTATGAAAAATTAATGAAAATCCCTTTTTCCCTAAAAATTCAATTTACTCTTTAAGCGAATTCGATTAAAATCGACATAAAGGTACAGCCAAGGGAAACCTGGTGTCACAAAGCTTATAGGGGCTAAGGAGTTAATCTATGCCAGCCAAGCTGCCCTAACCATAAGGAGGAAAGGTTATGAAAAAACAACTAGTTTCAAAGATTTCAGCAGGTTTATTAGTTTCGTCATTAGTGCTTAGCGGTGCTTCATTAGCTAGTGCGAAGGGACCAGATCAAAGTCACGGGAAACCTGTAACTGTAACTACGAAGAGCCCAGGGAAAACTGCTACAAAAGGACACAGCACAACAAAAGGAACGATTAAATCATCAGTAGGAAAATCACTGGAGAAACAGCTTAATTCAAGTGAGTATTCAATTAATAAAATTATAAACGCAGTTAATAGCTATTTTAAGGTAGAATCTGACGGCACAACGGACAAAGTTTTAACCAAAAAAGCCGCATCAGACGCATATAACAGCTTTAAAGGTAAGCTTAACTCAGAGCTTAATAAGCTTCGTGCAGTAGACAAGCAACTAGCAAATTATAAAAAGAATAAAAAAGTATCTGCAGATGAACTGGCTGTATTAGCTGAGAAATCTAAGACACTTCAGGCCCTTGCTGCTAACGAGATCACTCAGGTTCAAACTTTGGCCACACAAGCAGCCGCTAATAAGCCAACAACAACGACAACTACTGGAACAACTTCCGGTACAACAACGCAAACTGGAGATAGTGACGATAACCAAGGTACTGAAACTACTACTACTCAACCAGATGATAACGGTGAACAACAAGGCACAACCACATCAGGTACCACCAGCGAATCTGACAATAGTGGCACTCAAACCACAGGAGACAGTTCACAAACAACGACGACTGGAGATACAACAGAGTCAGCAAATACTGCTGATTAATCATAGCAAAAATGAGAGTCCCTCTTTACGGACTCTCATTTCATTTTTATTTTTTTATTCTAATTGATTAGATAGGTATTGAGCTTTCAGATTTAACTTCTTTCTGTTTTGCTCCTGAATCTGCCTTAAATCATTTATTTTGCGCTTTAATAGACTTGACCTTCCCATATACCTCTCTCAAAAATTGTTCATATATGTCATAGATTTCAGGGTTTACTTTTTCATCCTTTAGCACTTGTCTCCATAGTTTTCCTGGTACAATAATAGGGGCCAGGATTAGTGATACCCAGCCTAACTTGAAACTATTTGGAATTTTATAGTTTACTTTATCAACTTATCAATCTTGTCTTCTTTCATTTCTGTGTTATAATATTCCCCGGCATTAGTCTTGGACTTAATGCGGGTGGGAGAGGGCGTTACGCGAAAGTGTGATTAACATTATGAGAGGGGTATTCAAACTTAAGCATCATCAAACGAATGTGAAAAAGGAGGTAATTGCAGGACTAACATCATTTTTTTCCATTGTTTACATCATTGCCGTTAATGCAAAAATCCTCGAGGATGCAGGTATCCCGCTTGAAGCAGGAATCATTGCAACCGTACTTTCTTCATTGGTTGGCTGTCTATTAGTCGCGTTTATGGCAAACGCACCGCTGATCCTTGTTCCCGGCATGGGAATCAATGCATTATTTACGTATACCATTGTTGGTTCAATGGGCCTAAATTATATGGAAGCATTAGGGGCCGTTGTCCTATCTGGTATTCTCTTCATTTTAGTGGCCTTTACCAAACTTTCAACCATATTATCCGAAGCGATACCAACTTCATTAAAGGAATCTATTTCAGTCGGAATAGGGCTATTTATCGCCTTTATCGGGTTACAAAAAAGTGGAATTGTCATTGGAAATTCCCATAATTTCGTTGGCCTTGGTGATTTATCATCGCCTATTGTAATGGCATCAATCATTAATTTGATTGTTACATTGTTTTTATTTTTAAAAAAGGTACCGGGCAATTTTTTAATTAGTATTATTTTTGGCACCTTTATCTCATGGCTCTTTGGAATAGTTAAGTTTTCTCAACTGGATGCGGACTTTATTTCTTTTGACCACTATAAGGATGTCCTTATGAGCGCTGATTTTGGAAAAATAACGACAATCCCGTTTTGGACAGCCGTGTTTTCAATGGTGTTGGTGCTCGTTTTTGAAAATATAGGACTGGTGCATTCCCAAGTGAATGGAATGCTTCAAGCACCTGAAAAGAGCGGGAAATCATTAAAGGCCATATCCATTTCAACCATTGTTTGCGGATTTTTCGGCACCAGCCCTTCTGTTTCAACTGTTGAGTCAGCTGCAGGAATTACGGCGGGTGGAAAAACAGGTCTAACCTCTGTTGTTACAGGTCTTTTCATCCTTTTATCGTTATTCTTCATACCTTTTATTAAACTAGTACCGGATGCAGCCATTGCACCAATCCTGATCATTATCGGTGGTTTGATGCTGACAAATGTAGTAAACATAGAGTTCTCCGATTTCACAGAGGCCTTTCCAGCATTTTTAGTCATCATCATGATTCCATTAACATACAGCATTGTGGATGGCATCGCCTTTGGTTTTATTGCCTACCCACTTGCAAAGATTTTTACAAACAATCACAAACAACTTTCATTATCTAGCTTTATCATATCTTTATTGTTTTTAACAAACTTTCTGCTGCAAGTCGTGCACTAAGAAACAAATAAGAAGGCTTAGGACAAAATGTCCCAAGCCTTTTCTTATTATTCTTTTAAAAATGCAACTTCTAAGCGGTCGCTTTCTGCCTTATTCGGCTGAGTAATCGTGATATATACTTTTCCAGCATTTAATCCTAATTGTTGAACAGCCATTGAAGCAGTTTGGGCTTTTGCAGTAGTCGAAGTCCATAAAGCGCTGCCTGTCTTAGATTTATAGACTTTGATGACATCACCTTTAGCCATTCCGGTTACTGTAAGGGTGTCTGCAATCGTTTTATTGTTTTTAATTGTGACTTGGGAAGCAGTCAATGTCTTCGAAGGATCTAATGCCTCTTTAGCATAGGCAGCTTCCAAACGGCTGCTTTCTGTCATATTTGCACGAGTGATACTAATATAAACTTTTCCTGCCTCTGTCCCTAACTGGTTAATTGAAATCGTAGCATTTGAACCAGTAGCTGTGACTTTTGTCCATAAAGCACTGCCTGTTTTTGCTTTGTATACCTTAATTACGTCACCTTTAGCAATATCTCTTACTATAATGGTATCAGCACTATTTTTATTATTTTTAATCTCAACCTGTGAAACGACCAGCGGTTGGGATGGATAAACCATCTCTTTTGTATAGGCTACCGCTACCCGGCTGCTTTCAGCCTTATTTGAGCGGATCACACTGATATACACTTTGCCCGGGATTTTGCCAAGCTCTTTAATAGACATAGTCACCGTTGGCCCTTCAGCCTCAGCCGCTGCCCACATTTCTCCGCCTTGAACAGCTTTATAAACCCTGATTACATCTCCTTTAGCTAATCCGGTTACCGTAATAGTATCCGCAGCGGTTTTATTATTTTTAATTAACACTTGAGAAGGGTCTAAAGATTTAGACGGCTCAAATGAAAGTAATCCGATCACAGAGTAAAGTACACTGGTCTTTTTATCGAGAGTGGCCATAATTTGCTCCGTCGTTGCATTCTCATTTAAATAGCTTTTATATGGAATTTTATTAACCTTTACAGCACCGTTAATATTCCAGACCTCTCTGGAAATTTTCAAGTTTACATTGCTAATATCCAATCCACTATCTGCAGGGAAGCTTCCCAAGTTAATCTCTGTTGTTGATTTTCTTTCAAAAAGCTTTTGATCAACAAAAATATCTGTCTTCAGATAATTTTTAATGCTAAATAATGGATCTTTTTTGAGCTCAGGTAACATCTCCACAAGTGATGCTTTAAATTCCTTAAGTCCATTTTTGAACTCTGCCTCAGTAATCGGTTCTCCTCCGCCTGTGACTTCATCTAATTCGTTAATTGCACTTACCATTTGTTTAATAGCTGCTTGATCTTTTGAAAGGTTATCAAGAAACTTAATCATTAGTTCAGGTAATTCAGGTGCATAAATTTCAGCATGGACTTTATAACCTGCTACTTGGGCCCCGTTCACCTTCTGCGTCGATTTCCCAGCAGTTATCTTTTTTGGATTTGGCAAGTTTTTAACTACCGGTGCCAGAAGTTTTTGCTGTATTTCTTGGATTAGTTTTGTATCAGATGAACCGTCCTCCACTACAGAGATCCTGATTGGCTTACTAGCATTGTCTAGTAAAATGACTATTTCTTTTTTATCCACATATAATTTAAATGGAATTTTCCCTATCTTAAGGATGATATTACCGGAAAAAGAAGCCGTACTGCTATCTTTTACATTCGCTTGAACTTCTATCTTTGCTCCGTCAAATAAGTCAAGAATCTTCAATAAGTCAGGATCTTGGACTTTTGATCTGGTATATGTAAAATCTAAAGCGGTCGTTACTTTACTTTCAGATGCTGCAACATTGGTACTATTTAAAATCATCTTATTGAGGTCAACACCATTAATGGATTGACACCCAGTAAGAAATAGAATGGTCCCTATTAATACGAGAATGATCTTTTTTATCATATTTACCTCCAACATTTTCTATTTATTTCTTATTTATTCATTAAGTTTCGCTTGCTAACCTTAGTACCTATGAACCTCCTTATATAATTTTTCTATTAAACTAGTAAACGTCAATAACTAATATTACCATAATTTAGGTAGGTAAAGTCGTGATTAATTAGTGTACTTTTCTAAAAATAGATAATTTTACTAAAAGGCCTAATAATAGGTGGTATTCAAAATATTTTCTTGACAAATGTGAAAGTATTTTTATTTTTCCTCTTGCTTCTTGGAAAACATACTGCTAATATAGAGAAGTATTATTTGGAAAGCTACTATAAAAATATATCGGGATCTTTCCAAGCAGATAATTTTGACCACTTCTCACAGGAAGTTAAGGCCACGGACAGCCGGGTCAAATGCCGATTGGCAACTTAGTTGCCTTATTGATTGAGTTAAAAGCTCAAATTTTATAAGTTGGTTACTTTACAACCAGTGCATATGCACATCAACTTGTGAAACGGTCAATAAGAGTGGTAAAAGTAATTATTTGCTATATAGACTCTGATCCTAAAGAAGATATATTTTAAATATTTTAGAGCTTTCTGCCATAATGTCCTTTTGATTTTTATGGTAAATGTATGCCGTCCAACTATGGTCATGGGTACATTTCTGCTTATAAATATTTACGATTATATCAAAGCAAGTGTTGTGCGCAGTTTTGGCGTTATGCACTTGCTTTTTTGTTTTGAAAAGTTTTATATCACTTTTTTATATTCAAAAAAATCTATTTAGTTAGGAGACAGGAAAATGGGAAAAGCGCTTATTATCGGGTGTGGTGGCGTTGCTTCAGTTGCCATCCATAAATGTGTTCAAAATAGTGAAGTTTTTGAAGAAATTTGTATTGCTAGCCGTACAAAATCAAAGTGTGATGACTTAAAGGCGAAGTTAGACGGTGGAAAAACTAAGATTACAACTGCACAAGTTGATGCAAACAATGTGGATGAATTAATCGCTTTGATTGAAGAAGTGAAACCTGACATCGTTATGAACTTGGCTTTACCATACCAAGATTTAACGATCATGGATGCTTGTTTAGCTACTAAGACTAACTATATGGATACGGCAAACTATGAGCCTGAAGATACGGCAAAATTTGAATACAGCTGGCAGTGGGAATACCGCGAACGTTTTGAAAAAGCTGGCATTACTGCTTTATTAGGCAGCGGCTTCGATCCGGGTGTAACTGGGGTATTTTCTGCATATGCTCTAAAACATCATTTTGATGAAATTGAATACATCGATATTCTTGACTGTAATGCTGGGGATCATGGATACCCATTTGCAACCAACTTCAATCCTGAAATCAATATCCGTGAAGTATCGGCTAACGGCAGATATTGGGAAAATGGTGAGTGGATCGAAACAAAACCAATGGAGATCAAACGCACTTATAACTTCCCTGAAGTTGGCGAAAAAGATATGTATCTTCTTTATCATGAAGAACTTGAATCCCTTGCTGTTAACATTCCAGGCCTTAAGCGGATCCGTTTCTTTATGACATTTGGTCAAAGCTATCTGACTCACTTAAAGTGTCTTGAAAACGTCGGAATGACTTCCATTGAACCAATTGAATTCGAAGGCAAGCAAATCATTCCTCTACAATTCTTGAAAGCCGTTTTACCAGATCCAGCTTCTCTTGGACCACGCACAAAAGGGAAAACAAACATTGGCTGTATCTTCAGAGGTAAGAAGGATGGAAAAGAAAAGACTTATTATGTATACAATGTTTGCGACCATGAAGAGTGCTTTAAAGAAGTGGGTTCACAAGCGGTTTCTTATACAACTGGTGTTCCAGCGATGATTGGTGCCATGATGATGATGACTGGTAAATGGAATAAGCCAGGCGTTTACAATATTGAGGAATTCGATCCAGATCCATTTATGGAAGCATTAAACAAGTGGGGACTTCCTTGGAAAGAAGACTTCAATCCGGAACTTGTTGATCATGAGCCTGTTAAAGTCAAAAGTCAGGAGTCTGTTCGATAAAATGCGCTTTGAAGAACTTCCTACACCATGTTATGTCGTTGATGAAGAACTTTTAGAGAAAAATCTTAAAATCCTAAGTGGGGTTATGAACCGTACAGGATGCAAGATTATATTGGCTCAAAAAGCTTTTTCGATGACTTCAATGTATCCGCTAATTGGAAAATATTTAGCCGGAACAACAGCAAGCGGTCTTTATGAGGCACGATTAGGTTACGAGGAAATGGGAAAAGAAAATCACGTCTTTGCCCCAGCTTTCCGTGATGATGAAATCGATGAAATTGTCTCTATTTGTGACCATATTATCTTTAACTCTTTTTCCCAGGTAGAAAAATTCAAAGATAAGGTGCTGCAAGCCGGTAAAAAGGTCGGCTTGCGCATTAATCCTGAATGCTCTACCCAAGATGGGCATGCCATATATGACCCATGTTCACCTGGATCCAGATTCGGTGTGACCTTAGAACAGTTCCGTCCAGAATTGCTTGAAGGCATCTCCGGATTGCATTTCCACACTCTTTGTCAGCAAAACTCTGACGACTTGGCAACAACGCTAAATGCAGTTGAAGAAAAGTTCGGTCAATGGCTGCCGCAAATGGAGTGGATCAATTTTGGCGGAGGGCACCACATCACTAGGGAAGATTATGATATTCCGCTATTGGAATCTTGTATCAAAAGAATGCAAGAGAAATATGGTTTAGAGGTCTATCTAGAGCCAGGAGAAGCCGTTGCACTCAATGCAGGATATTTGATAACAACGGTTTTAGATACGATTAAAAATGGAATCGATATTGCCATTCTTGACACCTCTGCATCTTGCCATATGCCTGATGTATTAGAAATGCCTTATCGTCCTCCTCTTTTCGGATCAGGAGAAGTTGGCGAGAAGCCACATCTGTACCGTTTAGGCGGACAAACCTGTATGGCCGGTGATGTGATTGGAGATTATTCCTTCGATCAGCCATTAAAGAGCGGCGATCGCTTGGTTTTTGGCGACATGGCCATCTACACCATGGTTAAAAACACAACTTTCAATGGTATGGGCTTACCTGCCATTGCCGTGAAAAAGAAAGACGGAGATTGTGAGATTGTCCAGCAATTTGGCTATGAAGATTTTAAAATGCGACTAGCTTAATATAGTAAAAACCAGATTCATATGCTGAATCTGGTTTTTTGTTGCGCTTTAGACGTGCAAGATGGATTCAACTGCATTAATCGCTAGGGTATCCACGCATTTTGAGAATTTTTCAACGTGTTTTGTTCTCTTATCAACAAGTTCCACTTTTTTTGACACTTTATCAACATATTTTTTTAGTTTATCAACGCAAATCGGTAAGATATACACGTATTTTACAGATTTATCAACGTGTTTTGTTCATTTATCGACGTCTCTTGTCCACTTATCAACAAGTTCACTTCCCAACTAGAACCAACATATAAAAAAAGAGCTCAACCGACTTGGGTTGGAGCTCTCTGTCTCATTATGCTACTTGAGTTTTTAACTTTTTCCGTTTCTTCTCAGCTGCTAGAATTTTTACAGATAAATAGATGCCTGTCCCGGTTAGGAAGATTAGTGCCACCGCCACTAAATCTATTAACCATGTAACATCTGTGTTCCCAATTCTCCCTTCATGAAGACCTCTAATGATCCCCATTAAAGATTGTGATTGGCCGTTCGTTCCGCCTTGACCCATGCGTCCACCCATGGCAGGGAATTGTCCGTTTGTATTTGTCCCGTCTTGGCTGTTAGCATTGGCCTGAGTATTACTGTTAGTCGTTCCGTTTGCAGAAGCAGAAGATTGCCCGTTGGTTTGACCGGATTGGCTGGAGCTATTTGTCGTTCCTTGTTGACCAGGCGGCATCATTTGTCCTGTTGGGAAATTACCTTTTTGTTCCGTCTGTGACTGTCCAATCAGCCACGGCTCATTCATAATCAATCCAGTAATTGACTCCATTAGGATAAATATTGAACAAATCAACCCAATCCATAAGTGAGCGTTTCTAGTTTTCTTCATATTTAATATTCTCCTTTTATTAATATATTTCCAGGCTAGTATTTATTGGTACCTTAGTGCCTGGATAGGATTTAACTTGGAAGCTTTATTAGCAGGGAATACACCGAAAACCACTCCCACCACAAGTGAGAATAAGAATGAAGCCGCTATTACCGTTGTGGAGAAGGATACGGTCAAACTCATAAAGGTGGAAACGAGTTTACCTATTCCCAATCCCGCTATGACACCGATCAGTCCACCCATTGCACTTAGAACAATGGCCTCAATTAAAAATTGTAAAAGGACATCACGCCGTTTGGCGCCGATTGCTTTCCGAATTCCAATCTCTTTTGTTCCTTCTGTCACCGAGACCAGCATAATATTCATGATTCCAATTCCGCCAACTAATAAGGAAATACTCGCAATTCCTCCAAGCATCATCGTCATTGTGTCACTAACAGAACTCATAGTATCCATGACATCCTGTTGATTCGTTACACCGTAACTATCGGATTTGCCAGGAAACATGCTTGCCAAAGCCAATTTGACCTCGTTCATGACGTAGTCCATTTGTTCTTGACTTTTCCCTTGTAAATAAACCGTGCTAATCGAAGTGCTTCCCACAACACGTTGACCCGTGCTAAGTGGAACAATGATGACATTATCGCCGCTCTGGCCCAAGGAGCTTCCTTTTGATGCCATTACACCTACTACCTTAAAGGACGTGCCATCAATCTGGAGATATTGCCCTACTGGGTTATCCGTGCCAAAAAAGGTTTCTGCTGTACTTGAACCCAAGACCACTACTTTCTGCCGATACTCAACATCCAGGTCGGTAATGAATCGGCCTTGGCTAACGTTCGCATCCCGGACAGTGGAATAGGCAGCATTCGTGCCTGTTACTTGTACTTGGGAAGAGGTCCTTTCCTTTTTGACATTGACCCGACCGGAAACAATCGGGGCCACCGCTTTTACACCGTCAAGTTTGCTTATTTCACTAATTTTATCCTCAGTTAATTCAATATCTGTGCTATAGGTACTGACCGTTAGAAGGTTAGTACCTAAATTATTGATCTGGCTTGTTACCGATTTGGTTGAACCTTGTGCAATCGAAACAAGCACGATTACGGAAGCCACCCCAATAATAATTCCCAACATCGTGAGGACTGCCCGCAGCTTATTACTTTTGATACTGCGGAGCGCCATTTTAATGGATTGCGTGATGCCCAAGGAGCAGACCTCCATTCTCCAACAACTGACCATCTTGAATACTGACCATTCGTCTTGCTTGTTTCGCGATTTCTAAATCATGGGTAATCAAGATGATGGTATGACCTAACTCGTTTAATTCCTTCATTAATTGCAAAATCTCTTTACTTGTTTTACTATCAAGTGCACCGGTTGGTTCGTCTGCTAACAGGATTGATGGCTGACCAACAAGTGCTCTTGCAATAGCAACCCTCTGCTGCTGCCCCCCCGAAAGCTGAGTAGGCATATGACCTGCCCGTTCCTTTAATCCAACCTTACCAAGACCCTCCAATGCACGGTCACGTCTTTCCTTGGTTGGCATACCAGCATATAACAACGGAAGTTCGACATTCTCCAATGCAGTCAGTTTATTTAATAGGTTGAAGTTTTGAAAAATAAAGCCGATTTTTTGATTACGAATCACAGCAAGACTATTATCATCCATTTGACCGACATCTTTTCCATCTAGGAGGTATGAACCCTTATCAGGGCGATCGAGACAGCCAAGCATGTTCATTAACGTTGACTTTCCTGATCCAGACGGACCAATAATGGCGATGAATTCTCCTTTTTGAATTTCCAGAGAAACGTCATTTAACGCATGGACCGTTTCACCGCCAAGCATATAGGTTTTCATGAGATTATTAATTTTAATCATAGCGACACCCATTAATTTCCACCCCTTCCACTGGACTGTCCTTGACCGCCGCCACTTGGCGGCATGCCTCCTCCACCATCCATTCCTCTCATCATAAAGCCTTGCGATTGACTTGATGAACTGGATGAAAGCTCTGGTAATTGGACCGTTTCACCTTCTGAAACTCCTTCTGTTATTTCCACATATTCATCATTGGCAATACCTGTTTTAACTGTTTTCTGCTCAGAAGTGCTAGTATTGCCTGAAGTCACTATGACGTATTTTTCATTATTACTTGTGTGTACTGCGTCTACTGGGACATATAAAGCTTGATCTTTACTGTCTGTGAGAATACTTGCTTCCGAACTCATCCCTACCTTTAGGTTTGCTGGGTTATCAATGTGAATGGTGACATCAAACGTTGATGAGCCACTTTCTGAACTTCCTTCGTCTGCTACCGCCGTTACCTTACCGGTATAAGTGGTATCTGGATAAGCACTAATGGTTAAGCTTGCAGTCTGTCCTACTTTAACCTTCGGAATATCCAACTCATCTACCTGAACCACTGTTTGCAAATCGGTATAATTAGTTAGATGTGCTACTGTCAAGCCGCTTGTTACTCGCTCACCTGCTTTTACCGATACAGATGTAATGGTTCCACCAGCAGGTGCTGTTATTGGATCGCTATCATCCGTGAAAGTAACTAATTCCTGACCTGCCGTAACTTTGTCACCGGCAGCCGCTAATACCTCATCAATTTCATTGTTGTCTTCTGTTGCCTTAATATCTTCAGATGTAACCGGCTCAACTGCCCCAGAGCCACTTATTTTAACTTCTAACTTGCCTTTTTGGACCGTAGCCGTTCGAACCTGAGTAGTGGCCTCAGTGCTGCTGGTTTTTGAGCTATAATACTGATAACCAACAAAGCCAATGACAAGAACACTAATGATGATCCAAATCCATTTTTTCATCTATTTTTTAACTCCTTTTCTCCATGGCGTTTTCGGAACAACCATAGTTCAATTTTGTCCATGTGCCCATTATCGTTTCCTAACCTTAAATTATCCTTAATAAAAAAAGGTGCCTGTCACCAAATGAAATTTTCCATTTGGGTGGCAGGCACCTATCGATTATTTTCGAAGTAGCAAGTAGATGAAATAGGGGGCACCGATCAGTGCCGTCATGATTCCTGCGGACACTCCTTCCGGTTGAAGAAGATTTCGACCAATGGTATCTGCAAACAGGAGGAGCCATCCGCCTACCAACATAGCAATAGGGAGAAACAATTGATTTCTTGGACCAATCAGAGCCTTTGCTAAATGAGGCGCCATCAATCCAATAAAGGATATGCCTCCGGCCACTGAAACGGCAGAGGCTGAAAGAGCCACAGCAGTAAACAGGAGAACTAGCCTTTCTTTTTCGATCTTTTAGCCCACCTCAATGGCAACAGGGTCATTCAAGCTAAGTAGATTTAATCGATTTGCTTTATACAAGGTGAAGGGGATTAAAATAGCTAACCAGGGGAGGATCGCCCAGATAAACGGTCGACGGGAAATTGCATTTAATCGCCGGGGCTTTCCAGGACGCCGCCAATGCTGTGAACAAAGCTAAGAAATTTATTGAACCCTTATCTGAAGCATCTGCGATGGTTTCTTCTCATAATGAGGTTTTCTATAACCGGAATAAGGAATTGATTATGAGAATGATTAAATAAATCTTCTTTTACGATATACCAAACCAACATGTGACAAAACCAAAAAACTTGAACTTGAGTTCATTAAAATTTCATGGAGTAATCCTCTCCCTATACAAGTTATTCAGTATATTTAACTTATCTGATAAAAAGGAGGAACACCATGAAAAAATTATGGACAGCATTTCTGTTTACTGCACTCATCACAAGCGGATGTAGTTCAGATGCTGTAAAGGAAGACGATAAAAATAAGGTGGTGTCTGCTGGAGAGAAACCTTACAATAGGTCATGTGCAGGCTGTCATGGCGCTGACTTGACAGGAGGGGCAGGACCTGATATTTCCAAGGTTGGTGGCAAATCCAATGAAAAGGAAATCCTTAAAATTATTAAGGATGGAAAAGGCATGATGCCAGGTGATCTTCTTTCTGATAAAGATTCCAATGCAGTTGCCAAATGGCTTGCAGATAAGAAGTAACCATTGTAAGGCATACCAGTTATTCGGTATGCCTTTTGTCTGTTTGCTCCTTAGAATGAATGATCCCATCCATCTTTTTCAATTTCCGATAAACGGCCGATCGATCCACCTCTAAACGCTTTGCTGCCTCTGTGGCATTTCCATTGCTGGCATCAAGAATGTGTTGGATGTATCTTCCTTCCACTACTGCTGTAAAATCTTTCAGTTTCCAAGAATTTTTCATGTTACTTTTTATAAAATGGTCAATGGTAAACCAGTCTGTAACAGCTTCGTTTGATTGCTGATCCATGTGGGCATGCTCCGTTACGACCAGTCTTTCAATATAATTGCGAAGTTCTCTGGCATTGCCGGGCCAGTCCTGCCAAAGCATTTTTTGAAAATCCTCAGCACTGAGGACATAACTTTTATCATATTTTTGATTAAATTCCGTAATGAAACAAGATATAAGACCCACTAGATCTAACTTTCGATTGCGCAGCGGTGGAATTTGTATTGGAATCACATTGATTCGGTAATATAAATCCTCCCGAAAAACTCCCTGTTTAATCATTTTCCACAAATCCCTGTTGGTAGCGGAAATGACGCGGCAATTCACGGTAATATTACGGACACCGCCGACTCTTCTTACCTCATTATTTTCAATAACCCTGAGTAATTTGGCCTGCATGTCCAATGGCAATTCAGCTATTTCATCTAAAAACAACGTGCCATCGTTGGCTTCTTCGAATATTCCCTTTTTTGCCTCAATAGCGCCTTCAAAAGATCCTTTTTCATAACCAAACAACTCATATTCAAATAATGATGGATGTATTGCGGCACAATTAATCGAAACGAACGGACCTTGGCGATCACTTTTTTGATGGATGTATTTCGCCATCACTTCCTTGCCAGTTCCTGATTCCCCTGAGATTAATACCTTAGTATCATAGGAAGCAATTTGGCTGCAGACCTTCAAAATTTGTTTCATCGCTAAGCTTTCTGCAATAATCCCCGGCTCAGCCTCTATTGGAAGTTCTTCTTTTTTATTATCATTTGAATAAAGTAATTCGTAAGCCTCATCATCCAAATGAATTTTTTCTTTATATTGATTAGATTTCGTTACAACCAGCTGAACATCTCCGACATTATTAAAAATCGGAATGGCAGTGGACTGTACATTAAATCCTCTGCTTGTTTTGATAATCCTCGTAACCCGCTGCTTGCTTTCAATCGCTTCCATCGTAATTGAATGGTTATAATAACCGGCCTTCACCAAGTCTTGAACATTGGCCTTGATTAATTCTTCAAGAGGCATACCTATCGTTAATGCCGTAAATTCATTGGAAATGAGAATATTGCCTTCTTTATCTGTGACAAATAGAGTGGAGGGTAAGTCGTGTATATGTTTATCTACTATAGATTCGTTTGGGCGATTCATATGTAAAACCTCCCTTAAGTTTTTTGCCTATGTAGTATTATAAACGTCATAAAAGTGAAAAGCGGTGTCCATATTATGAATCATTTTATACAGAAATAGCCAAACAGGTTTGAAAACTTTCTGCTTGGCTACTTCTCATTTATGCTAATACTAATTCTTTTTCTTCTGCAAGGATTACGTTTCCTAGTCGGTTCAAGACTTCTTGAGCTTCGGCAAACATAGTGGTAATCATTTCTTCAACAGTGGTAATCTCATTGCACATACCTGCGATTTGGCCAGCCATGACAGAACCGCGGTCCGTATCACCTTCAAACACAGCTTTTCTAAGTGATCCTAACGTAAGTTCTTCAAGTTGATCACGTGTTGCTTTTTCCTGCTCAAGTTTTAAATATTCCGCAATCATACTGTTTTTAATGCTGCGCACTGGTGCACCGGCACTGCGGCCTGTTACAGTTGTACTTGTATCATCCGCTTCCACAACCGCCATTTTAAAGTTGATATGCGTCGGACATTCCACTGTTGTTAAGAATCGGGTTCCTAATTGAACCCCTTGGGCACCTAATGCGAAAGCAGCAGCAACTCCGCGGCCGTCGGCAATTCCACCTGCAGCAACAACTGGAATGGAAACAGCACTGGTTACCTGCGGCAGCAATGCCATTGTTGTTGTTTCACCCACATGTCCGCCTGATTCCGTTCCTTCAGCGACTACTGCATCCACCCCAATAGCTTCCATTTTCTTGGCAAGCTTAACAGATGGTACAACCGGAATGACTTTAATACCATTTTCTTTAAGAATTGGCATATAAGGTGCCGGGTTGCCTGCACCGGTTGTCACAATTTTTACGCCTTCTTCAATAAGAACTTGAATAAGTTCTGGAATATTATTCATCATTAACATTAGATTAACAGCAAATGGTTTGTCCGTAATTTCTTTTGTTTTGCGAATTTCTTCTCTTAAACGATCGGCAGAAAGGCCACCTGATCCGATAATCCCTAATCCACCAGCGTTCGCAACAGCTCCAACTAATGGGGCAAAGGCAATTTGAGCCATAGCTCCTTGAAAAATAGGATACTTGATACCTAACAATTTAGTAATACTCATGATAACTTCCTCCTCTATTAAGCAACCTTTGTTGAGGTTGGTGCCGTTGTTTTTTTACTTTCCATTGATTTAAAGATAAATGTTAACGCAAAACCAACTAGTGAGATCACTAAGGCAATATAGAACGCTTTGGTAAACATACCGCCATTTGCAGCTGCCACGCTGTTGGCAATTCTTGGGCCAAAGAAGGCAGCACCTGAGTAACCAATAAACGTAACGCCATAATTAACCCCATAATATTTCATTCCAAATTTCTCACCAACAATAGAAGGGAAAATTCCCATCGTACCGCCGAAGCATAAACCAATTCCGACAATGGCTACCGCGAAGCCCGCAACAGATGTAGATGATGCAATGATTAGCATCATTACCGCAATGACTAAGTAGATGGCCATTAAACATTTGGTTCGGCCGATTTTATCAGAAACAGCTCCCCAGAATACACGACCAAGACAGTTACTTAGAGAATATAAACTAACATATAATGCAGCTGTTGCAGCAGATAGGCCAAACATGGTCTGTCCAATTACAGAAGCATTGGAGGTAACCATCATACCGGAAAGAGCACCAATTAAGAACATGCATGCTATTACGTAAAACATTGGTTTTTTGATCATTTGGTTCCAAGGGATATTCACACCGCCCGTTTGAGTACCTTTAACAACTGGAGGAGTCCATCCTTTTGGTGCATATCCAACCGGACAAGCTTTTACTAATAGACCGCATCCCAAAATTATCACTAAGAAGACCATGCCAAGTGTCACTAAAGTTGATTGAACACCGTTGCTAGTAATTAGCGCGTTAGCAATGGGCGCAATGACAATCGTACCGCCGCCATAACCGGCAGTTACAATCCCTGCAGCCATACCGCGTTTATCTGGGAACAGCTTTACTGAGTTTCCGATAGTAGAAGAATATACAATACCTTGGCCAATACCGGTAATGATACCGTAAGTGATGTAAAGCATCCAAGGTGCAGTGGCTAAACCGGATAAAATAAACCCGATCCCAAACATGGACCCTCCCAGGAAGATGGCGGTTCTAGCCCCACCCTTGTCAACTAATTTTCCGCCTAAAATCATAGGAATCGGCGCGATGGCTGCATTGATCGTAAATGCCATCATGATTTCCGGCATGGTTGCATGAAACACCTTTGTTAATGGTAAAGCAAAAATACTAAAGGCATAGACGGCTCCGACACAGATATTAATCAGGGTCGAGGCGATTAAAATTCTCCAGCGATTAAGCTCTATATTCATGTTTTTGTTTCCTCCAAGATTATATATTTTTTTAAACCGTAACTAATTCTTTGCTTCTTTCAGCAATAATGGACTTCAGCTTACCCCAGTTTTCTTGGAACATAGCTGGATCCATTACCTTTAAGTTTGGAGATACAGCTGGAGTAAATTCCATTTGATCGAAAATATGAGTTTGTAAGTCAACTCCCGGCGCTATTTCAGTCAAGGTTACTTTTCCCTCGATTAGTTCAAAAACAGCGCGTTCTGTTACGTACACCACTGGCTGATTGATTTGTGTTGCATAGGCTCCACTGAAGGTAATTTGCTGGACTTTTTTAATAAATTTTTTCGCTTTTCCTTCTTGTATAATGTTCAGCTTTCCATTTTCCACCTGAACCTGAAGGCCGCCTGCTGTAAAGGTACCGGCAAACACTAGTTTTTTCGCAGATTGTGAGATATTAATAAATCCACCGCAGCCTGCTACACGAGTGCCAAACTTACTCACGTTGACATTGCCAAATTCGTCAGTTTGCGCAAGTCCCAGAACGGATAAATCAATACCGCCGCCATCGTAAAAATCAAACTGTGAATCATGATCTACAATAGCCTCAGAGTTATAGGCATGGCCAAAGTCCTTCAAACCTGCTGGAACACCGCCAATGGATCCTGCTTCTGTCGTAAGAATGAGCTGTTCGCTTACTTCTTCCTCTGCAGCAACAGTACCCACACAAACCGGAATCCCTACACCAAGGTTTAAGACGGTATTTGGCATAAGTTCTGCTGCTGAACGGCGGGCAATTATTTTCCGTTCATCCAACGGCAGTGCATCTATTGAATCAACTGGAACTTTTACATGTCCGGAAAAGGCAGGATTATAATAAGTATTTTCTGTTTGAAAATGGTTTTCAGGCTTTGAAACAACTATATAATCGACTAAAATACCGGGTACCTTGATATCTTTTGGATCTAACGTACCATTTTTCGCAACTGTTTCTACCTGGGCAATCACAATGCCTCCAGAGTTATGAACAGCTTGTGCTATCGGCAGTACTTCCATATGAAGTCCTTCTTTTTCAAGAGTTAAGTTGCCATTTTCATCAGCCACGGTTCCGCGGATTAAGCCCACTTGAATAGGGAAGGACTTATAATACAACCATTCTTCTCCATCTAGCTCCACTACTTTAACAATGTCTTCTTTGGTAGATGCTGACATCTTGCCGCCTTCGACTCGCGGGTCAACAAATGTCCCCATTCCTACTTTAGTAATGACTCCCGGGCGTTTGGCAGCAATCTCTCTATATAATTGGGTGATGACACCTTGCGGCAAGTTATACGCTTCACATTTGTCTTCCTCAATTAATTTGGCCATCCCAGGAGATGCAATGGCGATTCCGCCAATCCATCGTTTAATTAACCCTTCATATCCTAAATGGCTCATTCCTTTATCACGTCTATTTCCAACAGCACTTGAATGCATAACGGTTAGATTTTGCGGGTGGCCCGTTTGCAGAAAACGTTCCTCAATGGAAATTCCCATTTCCTCCGCCCAACAAGCTAACCCAAATCCACTCGCAGCAACCGTATCGCCATCTTTGATTAGTTCGGCAGCTTCTTTTGCTGAAATGACTTTTGACATCTCGCTCACTCCTCTGTAGTATGTGAATAATTTCACAAAAATCT
>NZ_JBALNY010000038.1:0-935 GCF_036962145.1 Bacillus sp. JJ1764
TTTCTTGCATTTTTCAAACAGCTTATTGATTCCAATGCTGCGGGACTTTGTATTGAATTAGGAACCTATATACCTTGCATTCCGGAAGAAATAATAGAGTTAGCTGACTTACATCATTTCCCTTTAATTGTTTTTTATAATAAGGTGCGTTTTGTAGATATCACTCAAGAATTACATACTCTTTTAATAAAAAAGCATTACCAAATGATCTCCGATTTAGAAGATTATTCAAATCGGTTAAACCAATGCTTCTAACATCGAATCCGCAGCAGAAAATTTTAAAGTTACTGCATGATTATTTAAAGATGACGGTTCTTTTTATTCCAAATCAAGGTGAAACCCAAATAGTGTCCAAAAAAACGCTAAAAGAACAAGAGAAAATCCTTCACTTCTTGAAAGAAAAAACTATACAAAGACATATGAATATCCCTCATCAATCCATACAATCCTTGAATCAGAAACTAGCCGATTTAATGATCATCTCTGAATCGGATTCAATTACCGAATTTGAATCACTTATTTTAGACCGCAGTGCGACAGCGCTGGTACAAAACATTTTACCTGCATTATATGTTGAGGAGCGAAGAAAAACTGAAGAAGAACAAATATACAGACACCTCCCGGATTTGGAATCAGCTCTTAAATCAAATGGATGTGTCGTTTTACTCTCTAAAACCGATCAATTAGATTAGAAGGATTCAGATATTACCCATTTGAAAATCTTTTTTTGTTCTATTTTCCAATCCCAAGGCTTCTTTCTTTTATCGACTATCAGGAAAAACCAACTCATTACTATCTTATTGAATAAACGAAAAAGCGAGGATTGGAAATCCAGAATCGAAGCAGGAATCCATCAAGCAATAGAATTTGCGGTTACTGCTTATGATTATTTAATTACTTCTAAAACATGATAGAGTATGCTGAAACCCTCCATC
>NZ_JBALNY010000038.1:992-26286 GCF_036962145.1 Bacillus sp. JJ1764
AATTGCTAAAATGTTGTGAAATTTGTGTAAATAAGTTTACATACTGTCTATCGGATGCGCATTCTTTTTCGGATATAATTAACTCATAGGACAGCTACCTCAAAATAGGAGGTTTCACTAGGGGAGTAACCAAAAATGTACTAACGTTGAAAAACTATATTGGTGGACAATAGATAGAATCCATATATAAATACTTAAACATGGACAAGACTTCGTATCTAAGTATTATCCAGCTAAGGAGGGTAAAAATGCCAGACATCGTGTTTCTTCATGGGGAAGTGATTACGGTAGATGAACAGGATCAAATATTGGAAGCGGTCGCAATAAAGGGAAACCGGATTATCGCTACTGGTACATCTGCGGAGATTGAGCGTCTTATCAGTTCGAAAACAACGGTGATTGACTTGAAAGGAAAAAGCTTGCTGCCGGGATTCATTGATTCTCATTTGCATCTTTCCGCATACGGCATTGACAAGTTGGGAGTAAGTTGTAAAGCTCCCCACATTCATTCGCTACAGGATATTTTTCAAGATTTACGAAAAAAAGTATCTGGGCTTCCAGCTGGAAAATGGGTGCGGGCTTGGGGTTTCAATGAAACTAAAATCGCGGAACAGCGGTATCCGACTCGAGAAGAATTAGATCAGATTTCAACAGAGCACCCGATTATCATTATACGCGCGTGTAATCACATCTCGATGGTAAATTCAAAAGCCTTAGAGATGTTTGGGATTCACAAGGATACACCCGATCCTAAAGGAGGGATGATTGGCCATAGTGCTGAGGGTGAGCTGACAGGGCGTTTAATTGAAACGGCCCATTTCCAAATAGCCAAGAAAGTAACCTATTCCCAAGAAGAAATAGCCCATGCCTTGGCACTTGCGTCTGCTGATTTTGTTTCGGCTGGAATTACTAGTATCCATGATGCTGGTTGCAATGACTCCGATGGTTTTCGAGCGATGTATCAAGCAGTTCAGAACAACTTGGTCAAAGTGCGCATTTATGCGATGGTTTGCGCAATGGACAATCCCGAATTATTTTTGGAAAGCATGATTAACTCTGGAATGGTGACAGGCATGGGGAATGACCGGTTTAAAATCGGACCGGCAAAGTTGTTTACGGATGGCAGTAGCAGTGGTCCGACCATTGCTACCCGTAAGCCGTATACAAGTAACCCAGAAGATTATGGCATTTTGTACTATACACAGGAAGAACTAAACCGAAGGTTGATAGAGGCGCATAAGAAAGGATTTCAGATTACAGCCCATGCGCAGGGAGATCGGGCAATTGAAATGGTATTGAATTGTATAGAGGCAGCCCTGAAGGAATATCCTCGTCCGGATACCCGACCGCGCATTGAACATGCAGGGATTTCAGAACCGGATCTGATTGAGCGAATGAAGCAACTTGGTGTCATCCCGATCCCCAATCCTGCTTTTTTCTACGAGTATGGCGAAGGCTACCTTCATAACTATGGAGTGAGGGTAAATCATATGTATCCATTACGAGACTTCTTTGACAACCACATCGTTGCAGCAGCCGGATCCGATAGTCCGGTGACCGATTATCGTCCACTGTTCGGTATTCAGGCAGCACTGAACCGACAGAGCAAACAGGGACAAACAATTGGAAGAAACCAAGCTATTTCTTTACTGGAGGCGATCCGAACCTATACGTGGAACGGGGCCTATGCGAGCTTTGATGAACAACA
This sequence comes from Bacillus sp. JJ1764, assembly GCF_036962145.1. Lineage (NCBI taxonomy): Bacteria > Bacillati > Bacillota > Bacilli > Caryophanales > Bacillaceae > Bacillus > Bacillus sp. JJ1764. The sequence goes on from NZ_JBALNY010000038.1 coordinate 2,701, forward strand.
TAAAGGGAGCATTGAAGTTGGAAAATTAGCCGATCTGGTGATTCTAGAAGGAAGCATTTTGCAAACGGATCCTGCCGATATCGCCGACATTCCTATCCACATGACAATCATTGATGGGGAGATCGTCTATCAAGATAAATAATGCCAAGGCAATTAAGCATTAGAATAAAAAATGGTCATCTTGTTCGATCCATAAGTGGTCGGACAAGGTAACCATTTTTTTCTGTCTCTGGTGAACCGAGTACTCTTATACTGTGCCCATCGAAAGCCTTTTCGGACAGTAAGTTATGTTGTATGATGGAAGATATATACCTTTCTGTTTTTAGTTGGGAGTTGGATTACTATCACTTTGCTAACAAGGGAAAGGTCCATAAGGTAATGATCCCAAAAGAGAAAGTGCTGCAAATAAAGGGATAAAAATTATTTGTCAGAGTGCGTAAGGTAAGTTGTTGAGATAGCATTTTTCATATATTTTTAATTTTAAGGAGTACTGGGCATGAGAGAGCGTATTATAAAAGCCTTTATTGAAGAGATTCATGATAAAGGCATGAAGTTCACAATGGATGATTTAGCAATACGCATTGGTGTAAACAAACGATACATTTATCAACATTTTTCTTCGAAAGTTGAAATTCTGGAGTTAATCATTGATCAAACATTATATGAATCAAATGCAAAAACAGAGCAAATTATGGCAGATACATCTTTAAGCCTTATTGAGAAAATCAGAGGGATTTGTACTGTAATGCCAACCTATTTTGAATTTTACGACTTCAAAATATTAGAACAAATGAAACGATATTATCCTGAACAATGGGCAAAAGTGAATGCTGCTTTGAGTGAGTGGGAAGCTCTGCGCTTATTAATCGAAGAAGGTATTCAACAAGGAGAGCTTATTGAAATTAATACATCTCTCGCCATAAAACTCATCATAGATGCGACAAACTCAATTTTTGATCAACGTTTTTATATGGAAAATAATATTACTTTACCAGAAGCTCTATCTTCCATTGTAGACGTAATATTGTTTGGTCTAGTCAAAAAGTAAATTAAATAATAATCGAACAAAAAAGGGAGGGAACATTTATTCTACTTGTTTTTTGTCTTTCAGCTATCCCATATGATGCAAGGTCGGAAAATGGTGTTGTGTCCCATAAACCACAAATATTTAGGTAAAGTATAGGAATGTGATGATTGGATTCCACTTCTCATTTAACATTATTTTAAATGGATCTTATGATTCATTTTATAATTCTTTTTCAAAAATGCTGGGCAATCCCATTCACAGACAAGGTCTTTAGCCAAGGTAACGACCCAGCCCTTTGTAATATGATATTTTTCCCCATCAACAGTAATAAACACTTCACCATCTGTCACATAGAAAACTTCCTGCTCTTCTACATGCCAAGTTCCTTTATTGGCTTCCCCTACCCATGATTCCCAAGTGTCGACACCTAATTGTTTCTCTTCTTCAGTTGTCAGTTTTTTCGCAAAAAACATGATCATCATCTCTCTTTCTGTCAGTAAATCGTGCGCTTACGCTAGTTTAGTTGAGTTCAAATTCTTAAATTCTTTCCTCATAAAATATATGGCAATGAGAATGCCAGGAATTTCTGAGGCAGGAAGTGAGTACCATACCCCCTCTACACCCCAAAATTTCGGGAAAATAAACATGAACGGGAATAGAAAAAACAACATTTTGCTAATATTAATAAACGTTGCGATCCAGTTTCTCTCTTGAGATTCAAAATAGCCAGCGATAAGCAACCCAACTGCATTAAGCATAAACAAAGAATTAAATACCATTGTCGTCCAAACGCCCAATTGATGCAATTCTGGGTTACCGCCAGCGAAAAAAGTCATTATTGGATCTGCAAAAATAAACAAGATGGCTGTCGTAATAAAAAAGAAGGAAACCGTAAAAATGAGTCCTATCTTGATAGACTGTTTTACACGATCAAAATTTCCTGCACCGTAGTTGTAACTAATGAGTGGCTGAAGCCCTGTCATTCCCCCAAGTGCTGCTAAAGCGAGTAGATTGGTAATGTAGCCATTTTGAATGGTGAAAGCAGCGACATGCAATCCTCCACCGTAGCTTTGCAGTAAGTTGTTGGTGAAAATAATGGCCAAAAACATCATGAACTGGCTCGAGAAAGAAGCAAATCCTGTCCAGGCCACTTCTCTCATCTTCTTTAGACTAATCATCATATCTTTCATTTTTGGCTTAAGCTTTGTTTTGCCGAACCAAAAATAAAAAATCAATAAAACAGGAATCGACTGTGCAATCGTATTGGCCCATGAGGATCCCATCATTCCCATGTTATACTTTGTGATCATAATCCATTCAGTAATCCCCGCAACACCTGCAGCTACTAGCCAACTGCTCATGGATAATATAGGTTTTTCATCAATGTTCGTTAAAATACTTAGTACAACAGCCAATATGGTTAAGGGCAAGGAAATCCACAATAAACGGCTGTATTGTACCGCGTACGGAAGCGATTCATTACTTGCTCCGAAAAAAATCATAATTTTATTCTCAAAAATTAATCCAAATACGGCGATCAAACTAGAGATGAACAGAGTAAACCACAAAGTTTGCCCCATAATGCTTCTAGCTTCTGCAATCATTCCTTTTCCGAGACGAAGGGAAATAACCGCTCCGGCTCCAATTCCAAAAAGAACCCCCAGCATTCGAGTAATAACCATGACCGTAAATCCAATTCCGATTCCTTCCAATTCCAATGCCTGAAATCCACTGACGAAATAGCCATCGACAACCGCTACAATTCCTAAAATCGCATTGGCCATAATGCCTGCTAAAGCAAATCTTAAATATAATAGGGGAATACTTTTAGTTCCCAGCATTGAATCAGATGCTGGTATATTCACCAATCCTTCTTGTTCTATATTCAGTGATTGACGGTTTCCTTCTATTCCCATGAGCCCATCCCCCTGTACATAATTTATCTAGCAAGTTAAGCCAAATTAATACGCATACCAACCCACAGGCTTGGCGTGCTGGTGGACATTGATTTGCTTTGTTTCCATGAAATGCTCCAGCCCAGTAGTACCTAATGCTCTGCCAATCCCGCTTTGCTTATACCCTCCCCAAGGGGCTTCCACATAAGCAAGATGATAACTATTAATCCAAGTTATACCTGCCCGCAATTTACGAATCACACGTTTAGCGCGGTCCATATCCTCAGTAAATACAGCGCCAGCTAATCCATAAATAGAATCATTCGCTTTTTGGATGGCATCTTCTTCATCTTTAAATTTCTGTACAACAAGGACTGGACCAAATATCTCTTCCTTCACAATACGCATATCCTTGTTTACATCTGCAAAAATTGTTGGTGCAATAAAATAACCTCGATCCAGTCCATTATCTGTTAGACGCTTACCACCGCACACTAATCTGGCACCCTCTTCGATTCCGCTCTTGATGTAAAGTAAAACTTCATTCATATGAGACTCGTTTGTAAGGGGTCCCATTTCAATGCTCTCACTTTCACCGTTGCCAACTGCAATCTTGCTTGCACGCTCAGCAAGTCTTTCAACAAACCTATCATAAATGTTCTCTTGTACCAATAAACGGGATGCAGCTGAACAAACTTGCCCGGCATTGTGGAAGATACCGAACATCGCATTGTCGACTGCTGTTTCAAAATCCACATCATCAAAGACAATTAGTGGAGATTTGCCGCCCAGTTCAAGTGTAATCTTTTTCATAGTACTCGCAGCTACACGCATAATGTTTTGACCTGTTGTTGTTCCGCCGGTAAAGGCAATCTTGTCAACATCATGGCTCTCGACTAGTTCATTTCCAACTTTTGATCCAGGCCCCAATACTAAATTAGCAACCCCGGCTGGCAGCCCGACTTCCTCCATAATTTCAAATAGTTTGAATACGCTTAAAGGAGTAAACTCAGCAGGCTTAATGACAATGGTATTCCCTGCAGCAAGGGCAGGAGCAATTTGCCAAACAGCTAACATAAGCGGGAAATTCCAAGGGACAATCAATCCGCAAACACCAATTGGTTCACGAATAATAATGGTTTCCGAAGAATCAGCACGGGTATAAGACTCCTTCTTCATGCATTTGATCAAGTCAGCATAATAGCGGAAACATTGAATCGACACAGGAATATCCACATAGGTGGTTGCACGAATAACCTTACCGTTATTGGCCGTTTCCAAGCGGGCAATTTCAGTGGCTTTCTCTTCAAGACGGTCTGCAATCTTATAGAGATAGTCAGCCCTTTCATCAGCCGATAAATCCGACCAAATCCCGCTGTCAAACGTCCTGCGAGCCGACTCAATTGCCATCTTTGCATCATTTGTCGATCCAACCGGAGACGTTGCAATAACCTCTCCGGTTGCAGGATTGATAATGTTTCTTCTGTCACCGGATAACGCTTCTACCCATTTCCCATCAATGAACATGTCAATTTTCATAAACAACTCTCCTTTATGCAATAATATCAAGTAATTTGAAACTAATATGTGCAAGATTTACCAGCATGGTTTTCTGATTATAGAACGGAAATGATTTGAGATGTTCCTTTTCAAATCGATATTCACCTGCACTTCCCGTAACGATCCATTGTGCCAATAAATTACCTAACAATGTTGAGAGAGAAGCACCGTGGCCCGTATAACCCGTTGCGAAATATGCGCCTTCTTTTGATCTGCCGATAACAGGGAACGTATCAATTGTAACCCCGATAAATCCACCCCAACGGAATTCAATCTTGCTTCCTGCTAGTTTTGGCATTATTTTAATCATGGCATCGTAAACACTTTGATAAACGGCATCACTTAAATTAGGACGAATATCGCCACCGCCAAATACGATGCGATGATCTGGGGTACGTCTGAAATAGTAGAGGAAATTGCTTGTATCAAAAACCATGCGATCTCTAGGGATGACAGCATTCAACAGTGATTCTGGAAGCTGTTCAGTCGCAATTATTCGTGCCGAAATTGGCAGTACGCCTTTGTTCAGTTCATCCATGATTTTTCCGGAGTAACCATCTGTCGCCACAATTATGTCTTTTGCCGTAACAACACCTTTTTCTGTTACAACCTTCACACTGTTTCGACCGTACTCAATAGATAATGCTTTGGAAAGCTCAAAGATTTTTGCTCCGATCGATCTAGCTGCTTCTCCCAAACCAATCGCATAGTTAAGAGGATGGAACGAGTAACTAGAGTTGTCGACTAAGCAGCCATGATATAGTGGAGAATCGATCTCTTGATGCAATTGGCTTCGATCAAGGACACTTGATTTGTATCCAAAATTTTTGTTTAAGTAATCGCTTTCACGTTTCAGTCCTTCAAAATGTTTGGCTTTGTAAGCCGCGACAATGTGACCTGTGTTTCTAAAGGCACAATTGATTTGATGCTCATCAATAATGTTTTTAACCAGTTCAATACTGAGCAGGGAGAGGTTATTAAGCTGTCTCGCCTCGTCAACACCATATTTTTTAGAAAGTTCTTGCATCGTTGGCTTATAGCCCGGCAATACCATTCCGCCGTTACGACCACTGGCGCCATATCCAATTGTTTCTTGCTCAAGTACAATGACACTCCTTCCTAATTTTTGTAAATGATAAGCAGAAGAAAGCCCTGTGAAACCTGCGCCAATAATGACAACATCCGCCTCTTCATTTCCTTCAAGAGACTTTCGTTTTTCATAGCTGTTTGCAGTCGCTGTCCATAGAGAGAGAGTATCCATTCGATCCATCTTATCCATTCCTTCTTTCTGTTTTATTTAAAGAACGTTTTAGGGGGATACCGAATACATGGGTGTATAAAAATTGCTACCACTTGATTTTCAGAAAATCTTCTGTCTGAAATTAAGCGGTAAAACTAAGGTAACTAAATTTGTTATACCAGTTACATTCTAATTATACTTAATATTCCGAATTATTCAATATTTTTTCGCAAGATATTTTTCAACTGCATGTAAATCTAAATCAAAGTTCGCACAAGGTTGCCAAGAGTCAAAGGATGTCCGTTCTAGAAGTTGCAGCATTTGAATGCAAGGAGTAAAGACGGCTGGAACTTAAAAGAATTTATTGAATTAAAATTCTAAATTTGAAGATGAGATTGATGAGGATTAAACAAAACCTTCCAATAATAGCTAAAAATCCTATTCGTTCTTCAATTAAATGACGCACGCTTTAATTGAAAAGGACTATAGAGATGATCAACTTGTTTATAAAAGATTGATCTGATTGAATAAAGAAAGAGCGTGTNNACACGCTCTTTCTTTATTAGGTTATTAGAATCAATTTGATCAAACATTATTCTGAAGCAATATCAGTGATGGATTGGTTGATGAGGTTTGTTAAGGTTTCAACTCCTTTTGGCAACAAATGGACACCGTCTGCTGTAAAATATTCAGGATGGTCAATAGCTTTAGAATGCCAATCAACCAATTTAACATTCTCATACTCTTGAGATTTTTTATATAATGCATGATTAACTTTTCCTTCCCAAGAGCGCGGTACACGTGTATTGACTAAATAAATATGAGCCTGAGAGAAAGCGCTGAGTAATGAGTCTATTTGATCATTAGTAAAATAACCATTTGTCCCCAGTTGAATGATGACAGCTTTACTCGGTTGATTAAAATCTGCATAACCAGGCGCTAATTTGATAGCTTGTGAAACTTGCCTTCCAATTCTTGCATCAATCGTTATATCAGGAAATATATTTTGCAAGCTTGGAGCAATATCTATCATAACAGAATCTCCAATGGCTAGTATTCCCGTATAAGGTTGAGTGTGAGCCGCATCTTTTTTTCCGTTTTGGGTTGTTTCTTTGTTCTGTTCGTTTCCTAATGTAAAATCTTCTCTATGATCTGGATCGGAGGGATTTTTCTCGGATGCAGTGCTTTCCTGATTTGTATCAGTATCTTTACTGCCGGAAAATACTTCACCATTTATTTTTACATTAGCTGGATATGACTCCATTGCATCCTTATGTTCTTCACCTTTTACCACACCCGTGATTCCGGTAATAAACACCAGAAGGACTAAAGGGATGAGCGTCGTTAATATTTTTCTGCCAAACGAAAAGTCTTTCCACTTTATCCTATTGATGGTAAAGTACCTAAGAAAAAATGAACGGAATCCATGTCTTCGAATCGGCATTTCAACAATACGATAAGACAGTTCCGCAATGATGAATATAAAGGCAAGTTGCAAACAGACACGCCAGTATGTATGATTTCCTATTTCATAAACGGGAGTGCTTATCATAATCACTGGGTAATGCCATAGGTAGATTCCGTAAGATCTTGTACCTATCCAGCGTAGAGGTTTCCAGGAGAGTAATTTCCCTAAAAAGCTTGCGGGATGACAAACACAAGCAATCAAGATCGCAGCATTCGTACAAATCAGTAACATGCCTCCTCTGTACAAAAAGGTCTGATATTCATCTACAAACAATACGCAAAAAATGAAGATGGCCAATGAAATGATACTTGTTATATTCAGTGTTTTGCGCAGCTTGACAGATAGCTTTTTGGATGAGAGTCTCTTCATTGGCCAAACAAGAGCCAACCAACTGCCAATTAACAGTTCAAATGAACGGGTATCGGTCCCATAGTAAACACGACTGGGATCTGCCCCAGGTTCATAGAGCAGACCCATTAATAGGGCAGAACAGATTGCCCCGCTAAAGACATAAATCGCAAACTTGCTTTGCTTATTAAATATGTTTAGACCAATTGCCAACACAATCGGCCAAATGATATAAAATTGCTCTTCTATTGCTAATGACCATAAATTCTTCAATGGTGAAGGGGAGCCAAAACTATCAAAATATGAAACTTTATGAAAGATAAACCACCAATTGCTTACATAAAAAATAGAAGATATTGCATCTCCTCTTACTGTATGAAGAAGTTCTCTGTTAAATAACGTCACCCAAACGATAGTTGCCAAAATCATGACATAGGCTGCCGGAAGTAGACGCTGTATCCGACCAATCCAAAAATCACGCAAATTAATTGTAAATCGCTGTCCTTGTGCCGGCAACATGATCGAGGTGATTAAGTATCCTGATAAAACAAAAAAGATATTTACTCCGAGGAACCCTCCTCTAGCCCAACTGAAATTAAAATGGTAAGCAATGACAAATAGTACTGCTAAAGCTCTAAGTCCATCCAATCCATGGATATAACGATGATTTTGTGTTTTGCTTAACATAAATTATTCCTCCAAATCTGTTCTGCTCCTCATATGTCACAGGACATTCCTATTTAAGGAGAGGAGCAAAAAATCATTCCCTAAAGAGACGTGATTACCCCCTCATTTAGTTTCATAAAAAAGATAAAAAAATAATAACTTAGATTATTTTTTTGGAGGGAAATTTTATTGCAAAATAGTTTGATAAAAAGAAAGAATAGGGCAACTAATGGTTAAACCCATAATTTAATGGTTTAAGGTGGACCGAATTTTGGGATATGCGAATGAAACTTTTTAATAATGTTTCTTCGTCTAGACTTCGAACAACTTTTAAAAATAAAATGTATTTTTGCAAAAAGGGGCTCTTTCAACTTATGGAGAAAAAAGATGTGAATGAATTATTCATCACTTGTATGAATGATCATAAAGAAGATTTTTATCGTTTAGCGTTCAGTTATGTAAAAAATCAAGAGGATGCTTTGGATATTATCCAGGAATCAATAAAAAAAGCACTTATCTCAATCAAAGCGATTCAAAAATCTGAATCGATCAAAAGTTGGTTTTATAAAATTGTCGTTCGTACATCAATCGATTTTTTAAGAAAGCAAAAGAAAATCACTCTTGTGGATGAACAAACGATTGACTTTTTAAGTCATGGAAAAGAAGATGCATACAATGACATTGATCTTAACAATGCTTTAGAAGAATTGCCCATTCATTACAAAACCGTTATTATTCTGCGCTTTTTTGAAGATTTAAAATTGGAGGAAATCGCAGAAATTATAGATGAAAATATTAATACAGTGAAAACACGGCTTTACAGAGGATTAAAATTATTACGCATTATCATTGCTGAGGAGGAGTTATAAAATGGATAAAAAATTGGAAGCTTTAAGAATAGAATATAAAAATACACCTATCCCTGATAATTTGGATTTTATCGTGAAAAAAGCTCTCCAGCAAAAAAAGAAAAGAAATGTGAACAACATGAAGCGGTTTATTGGAATCGGAGCAGCAGCGCTGATATTCATAACTGGGATAAATGCGAGTCCAAGCCTTGCAAATGCCTTATCAGAAGTGCCATTTGTTGGCCCGCTTATCAAGGCGTTGACTTTTACAGAATTTAAAGTAGATAAGGGAACGACTAAAATGGAAATAAAAGTACCTGCCATTACAAACATGAAAAATAAAACATTAGAATCCACCTTGAACGAAAAGTACCTGGCAGAAAGTAAAGAACTGTACAATGATTTCATGGCAGAAATAGAGGAAGTTAAGAAAATGGGCGGAGGTCATTTGGGTGTAGAAAGCGGTTATGATGTCAAAACCGACAATGATCAAATTCTTGCTGTGGGCAGGTATGTTGTTAGCACCACGAATTCTTACTCAGAATATAAGTTTGATACGATCGACAAGAAAAATGAACTTTTGATTACCTTACCTAGTCTATTTAAAGATGATAGCTATATGGACCTGATAAACGAAAATATTAAGGAACAGATGAAGCATCAAATGGATAGTGATCCTGACAAGTTTTATTGGTTGGATAATGAAATGGGCTTTAAAACCATTGCCAAAGACCAAAGTTTTTATATTAACGATAAAGGAAAACTAGTTATCGTGTTTAATAAATACGAAGTCGCGCCTGGGTATATGGGTGTTTGTGAATTTACCATTCCGACCGATGTAATTGCCAATGCATTAGCCAGTAAAGAATATATTAAATAGCAAAACCGACAGATGCCTTTCTGCGTCAGATTAATGGTGCTGTTAAAAAAATGGCTGAATCCACAAAAGAACTTAACGAAACGGTTTTGTGACGATTCCAAAGTCTACAAAAGAACATCGAATCATTGAAAATGCAAATGAATTTGCTTTTGAATTATCAAAAAAATATATGAAACATATTGATGATTTAAATCAAAATCACCGAGTAGGTCCAGATCCTGATAATTATGATTTCTAATCAACCTATGTTTAACCTTTAAACAATAAACGAGCAAGTGATAGTATTTTAATAGAGAAAGTACCCTTTTAAAGGTGACTTTCTCTATGGGTAAGGAGAATCGTAGTATGATTTCTTCCAAAAGCATTTATTCTTACATTTTAAATTTGAAGGATTATAGTATGACGGTAATAAAATAATTTTTACAAGGAATGTTCCTGAAATGTCTAGTTTCGAAGTTAGGTTTTTTGATGATTTACAAGCTTTTATTAATCAGCTACAAGAATATTTATTAATAAGTAAGTCATCCAGTAATTCTTCAAAACCCTTTAGTTATTAAAAGAAGTTTTGGATTTGATAAGCATTTTAATGATTTTTTTGCAGAGAACAAAAGAACAGTCGTATTTCTGAATAGGACCTTCTTATTTAGCAAACGGGTGAGTTGATCCAGCAGGATTGACCCTCTTTTTATTGAAACTATTGATTTAATGGTCAGGTTTATTAAACAAAGAAAGTGACATAATTGTGAGTTTTTGTTATACGAGATCTAAGTCCCCAAGAGCAGTTACGTTCTACCCTGGCTACTGATATAATAAGACCATATAAAAAATGGTCAACCAGAAATATTTAGCATTCCGGCTAACCTTATAATACGAACGAAGTAGGTTAGAAAAGAAGGAAAAGTGCTGGAGGGATTAAATTGAATAGCAATATTTTAAATTGTATTACCAATATACAAGAAAAGGTTAAATTTTCTGGAAGTATTCTCGTTAAGGAAAATAACAAAATATTAACAGAGATAAGCTACGGTTTTGCTAACCGTTCTGAGCAAATAAAAAATAGTCCCTATACAAGATATGGCATTGCTTCTGGTTGCAAACTTTTTACTTCAATTGCAATCTGTCAACTTGTAGAAGGTGGGAAACTTTCTTTTGAAACGAAATTAGAAGATTGCCTAAATGTTCGTTTCCCTAATTTTGATAAAGATATTACCATTCATCATCTTTTAACACATACAGCAGGAATACCTGATTACTTTGATGAAGAAGTTATGGATAATTTTGAGGAATTGTGGGTTAAGAACCCGATGTATTTGATGAGAAACTTAGAAGATTTTTTACCCTTATTTCAGAACCAACCAATGAAATTAAAAGTAGGAGAAAGATTTCATTACAACAATGCTGGATATATTTTACTTGGTCTGATTGTAGAGCAAGCAAGTCAACACAAATTCACCGAATATATAGAAGAAAACATCTTTAAAAAAGCGGATATGTCCAGCTCAGGTTATTTCGAATTTGATTCTCTCCCCAAACATACAGCATGTGGTTACATTGATTTACCAAATGGTAAGTGGAAAACCAATATTTTTTCATTACCAGTAAAAGGTGGTTCAGATGGAGGAGCATTTATAACTGTCAACGATATGGTAAATTTATGGGATTCACTTCAAAATAACCAACTTCTAACTGAAGAATTTACAAATAAATTACTTACCCCATATGTTAGAACAAATGACAAAAATAGTTTCTACGGTTATGGAGTATGGATTGAAAAAAATGATGATGAGGTTTTCAAATATCATGTGATGGGTTATGACCCTGGTGTAAGTTTCCATTCAGCATATTATCCCAAAACTTCAATTAAATCCGTAATTTGTTCTAACAAATCTGATGGAGCATACGATGTTATGAAAGAAATTGAGGATGAAATAGTAAAACAGTCCTTTTGAGTTTGTGAACTATTACACTTAAACTAAAGGGGCAGCATTCCTGTAAAGAAGAAAAATGAGGTTTGAACATAATAAAGCCCCTTTTTCGGTATCCTTTTATTTTCAAAATACATATTCTAGCTTTAATTGTTTCATAGGTTGGCTTAAAAAATTATGGATCAAAACAAAATGGAAAAAGTTATCGCAAGGATGGAGCCTACAGGTCATTATTGGCCAAACTTAGCTCATATTCTGAAGGGAAATGAGATTAAGTTTATGAGTATTCAGACCTAAGCTTAACATTAAAGAATGATAAAAAAAGAAATTTTCCGTATAAAAGCCAAAGAATAAAAGGTAATTTGGAAATGCTCTTAAATCTACTTAATAGATATATATGATTGGATTCGATTGATAAGATGAATTTATATTAATATTTCACTTCTTTATAATCAAATTGAACCTATTAACAATTTGATAATATAAGGTATTTGAAAAAATGGGAGTAGAAGAATGTATGAAAGCAAAGAAAGATTTCTTCAAAGTCCTTATTTCTTTTTTTGCTTTAATCTTTGTATTTTTCTTATTAAGGCACGAAGGATTAGAAGATTCCATTTATGAATCAATAAAATACTTAAAGGATGGCGATGTAGAAGAGTTCAGGGATTATTTACTAACCTTTGGACCTTTTGCGGCGGTTGTCTCTGGATTACTAATGGTTTTTCAATCGATCATCGCACCCCTTCCTGCATTTGTCATCACGTTTGCAAATGGTCTACTGTTCGGTTGGGGGCTGGGGGCCATTCTTTCATGGAGCAGTGCCATGCTTGGCGCCATTCTTTGTTTTTACTTGGCAAAATGGATGGGAAGACCCGTTGTTGAGAAAATAGTGACGAAAAAGGCTTTGCAATGGTGGGATGTCTTCTTTGCTAAATATGGGAAACAAGCTGTTTTTATAGCAAGGATTGTCCCCATTGTTTCATTTGATTTAGTAAGCTACGCTGCAGGCTTAACCTCTATCTCATTTTGGCCATTTTTCTGGGCCACCGGATTAGGGCAATTGCCTGCGACAATCCTTTATTCTTATCTTGGTCAAAGTGCTACCAGTACTGTGAAAATTATATTCTTCCTGTTTACCATTGCCATCGCACTGGCGGTAATTGGGATAATTCTCCGTCCGAAGTGGAAGGAATGGGGAAATAGAAAGCAAGGCGTTAAAGGTTGATGAAAGCTAATAAAGAGAAAAAAAGAAGTTCGTATATTTCAATGTCCATACGGATCATTGGAAGTACAAGTTTACTATTCTGGCTTATTCATTTGATTGAATGGAATCGTATTTTGGAAGTGGGTAAAAATGCTTCTCCAATCTATTTAATTAGTGCTTTCATAGCAATCCAATTAACGGTATTTTCAAGCGTTTGGAAATGGAAAATGATTGTTCACTCTTCATTAAATGAAACAGAGAGAGGAAATGCCTCAGTTATGAAATTGGGGTGTTTCTATTATATTGGATTATTTTTTAATAATTTTTTACCTGGCAGTGTTGGTGGAGATGTTATTCGAGTTTTCTATTTAGGGAGAATAACAGGAATTCCAATTGCCACTGCCTCGGTTGCATTTGAGCGTTTGACAAGTGGTTTCGCTCTCATAGTCATTTCAATCATTTCAGTGTTATCCATTAGAATCGCTAGACCATTCCTATATTCCATTCTGCTTGTAATAGGAATAATAATGTTTCTGCTTCTTATCGTTGGTTTGTTCATGAAAAAAGGAAATTTTAGAATAGCTGATACGAACACCAAGATTGGTGGATTGTTAGAAAAAGTCTGGAATGGTCTTTCGAAAATAATCTCCGTTGCCAAGGATTACCGGAAACAAAATTTTAAATGGTGGATTTTGATTATCATGCTTTCCTTAGCTTTTCAGGCGGGGCTTGCATGGATTAATCAATTATTATTCTTATCATTAAACATACATTTACCTTGGATGCATCTCCTTATGGCCATAACGTTAATTTCTGTTATTACCATGCTGCCTGTTAGTGTGAATGGGATCGGTGTTCGTGAGGGCTGCTATGTTTTTTTCTTTACAGGGCTAGGGGTCCCAGATGAAATAGCGGTATCTGTATCATTACTATTTTTATTCCTTGTAACATTAACAAGTGTAATCGGTGGAGTATTTTGGATTTTGGGGAGGGGGAAACAAAATGAAGCTGTCCGGGAATCGATTCATTGAATCCCTTGTTAGCCAAAAGGCAAAATATATGGTCCAATCCATCAATGGGGAAATCCCATTCACTCCTTTTTTAAAGCCGGCAAACGATGCTGTTTTTGCCCTCATTTCTACTGCGGGAGTGCATTTAAAGGCAGATCCTGAATTTGATGTAGAAGCTGGTGATTCAACTGTTCGATTTATTCCTTCAAATTGTGAAGAGAACGAATTAATGATCAGCCATACTCATTTTGATCGAAGTGATGCCGATCAGGATATAAATTGTGTTTTTCCGCTTTTTCGTCTAAAGGAATTGGCAGATGAAGGTGTAATCGGCGGAGTCGCTAATACACATTATGGCTTAATGGGTTATATTCCTAACACAACCCCTCTAATGGAAGAAACTGTCCCGTTCATTCTTAAACGATTAAGAGAAGAACAGGTTGATGCGGTTATTTTAAATCCCGGCTGATATATATGCCATCAATCCGTGGGATTGATTCAATATGCAATCGAACAATCAGGGATCCCTACGATTTCCATCTCTCATTTGGCAGAATTAACGCGAAAAGTACGGGTATCAAGGTCTCTGCATTTACGTTTTCCTATGGGGCGAAGCTTTGGAAAAGCAAATAACACGGGTATGCAAAAACAAATACTAAAAGATGCTATCCATTATTTAGCTGAAATAGATAAGCCGGAAACGATGGTTAAACTTCCTTATAAATGGAAACGGAGAATGGAGTCATGAAGGTCGAACACTTTATAAAAATGCAGAAAATCCTTTGGCATTCCCGATGGATTTTACTGCTGATCACAATGTTCTATAATATTTATTGTTTTAGCGTTTCATTTCATATGTCTTCTTTTCTCATTGTTCATGGATTTGTTTTTTCAATGTATTGTTTCCTTGGAATGTGGGAGGAATATTTTAGATGCAAATCAACTTGCGAGTGTGGCAACAGAAAGGGTCAATTATGAATAGAAAAAAGTTAATGATTACGATTTTATCAATCTTCCTTTTAATTTTGTCTGGATGTACAGAAAAAAACAATTCGGAGGCAAATAAGGAATCTACCCAAACTTTAGGGAGCAATTGGGGAGATATCGTTGCAAAGGCAAAAGGTACTAAGGTTAATTTCTTTATGTGGGGCGGCGACGAGGGAATCAATCGGTACATCGATGAATGGGTTGCTCCTAAATTGAAGAAACAATATGATATTGAACTTAAGCGCTACCCCATGGATGCAAGGGAATTTATTAATAAATTGATGGCCGAAAAAAAAGCAGGGAAAAAATCAGGACAAATGGACGTATTGTGGGTCAATGGTGAAAATTTTAAAACCGCCAAAGAGAATGAGTTGTTATTAGGACCATTTACGAGTAAACTGCCAAACTTTAATCAATATGTCGATGTGAAAAGCAGCGATATCGCTAATGATTTTGGTTATCCGACCGAGGGCTACGAAGCACCTTGGGGCAAGGTCCAATTTGTCTTTGCTTATGACTCAAGTAAAATGGCGAATCCTCCCAAATCGATTGAAGAATTAAAAGAATGGGTGAAACAACATCCGGGTAAATTTACTTATCCGGCTCCACCTGATTTTACAGGAAGCGCTTTTGTCCGACAGGTTTTACATGAAACGAGCAAAAACTATGACGCCTATTTGAATCCATATGATGAATCCCTTATAAAAGGGGAAGCTAATCAAATTTGGAATGTATTAAATGAGATGGAGCCTAATTTATGGAATAAGGGAAAGTCATACCCACAATCCCTGGCTCAATTAGAACAATTATATAAGAATGGTGAAGTGTGGATGACTATGGGGTATGACGAAGCAAATGCCTCCAATTTAATCAAGAGCGGGGAGTTCCCTGATACGACTAAGACCTTTGTCCTTGACAAGGGAACCCTGTCTAACACTCATTTTCTTGCTGTTCCTTATAATGCCCCAAATTCAAATGGAGCTATGGTATTAATTAATTTCCTTCTTTCTCCCTCTGCTCAATTAAAGAAAATGGATTTGGAGTATTGGGGAGAAAATATGTCACTGGATGTTGAACGGTTATCATTGAAGGATCAAGCCAAGATGAATGCGATTGATCGTGGACCAGCGACCTTATCACAGGATACATTATCGAAACATCGTGTACCGGAAATAGGGGCAGAATATGTTCAATGGCTGGAACGAGGATGGATTGACAATGTGGCAAATCACTAAAATGATACAAAAGGTGAATAAATCTAAAAGGCTGTTGGGAGTAATCCCGGCCTTTTTGTTTATTTTATTCTTTTTTATCGGAGGAACGGTGCAGGCTATCCTTATGAGCATTGGAATGCTGCGAGGAGCGTTAATTCTCCCTCAAGGGGAACGTTTTGCCGTATATAAGGAGTTAATAAATGAAAGATTTTTTCATTCAGTCGGAGTTACGGTTGGAATGGCTGCTGTCGTTGCCATATTATCTGGTGTTTTAGGTTTGCTTGCTGCCATATATCTGGCGGAAAAATCCTACAAGTGGAAATGGACACAACTTATTTTTCATCTTCCAATCGGAATCCCACACTTATTAGCTGCTTATATGTTTATGCAGGTTTTTATGCAAAGTGGTTGGATTTCAAGACTATTATTCCATTTAGGCTTGATTGATTCAATGGAGAGATTCCCTATGCTTATACACGATGAATGGGGAGTTGGAGTGATTCTAGCCTATTTGTGGAAAGAAATTCCCTTTATGATTCTGCTCATCTATCCTTTTATTGTAAAGCTTATTTCAGAATGGAGGGATCAAGCAGGTTTATTGGGTGCTACATTTCCACAGCAGGTCCGATGGATCTTCATCCCACTTTTGGTCCCTCTTTGGGTAGGGGGAATGTGGGTGGTTTTTGCTTTTGTCTTAGCTGGCTATGAAATACCGGCTCTACTGGCACGCACCGCTTTTGGTTCAATCCCTGTCATAGCATGGCAGGAATATACAGAATTTGGCTTGGACCGCCAGCCGATTGCCATTGCCATGAATGTGATTCTGGCGGTTATTTCACTCATAGTTGGCTTTCTGTTAATTTATTTTCAAATGAAATGGTATAAACAAGGGAGAAGATTATGGTAAAAAGAAAAACGCAACAAAGCATGCTGATGATTCTGCTTGCATTATTTTTCATAATTCCGTTTATTCCATTATTGATTTGGAGTTTCACGAAACAATGGCCTTGGCCACACGTTTTTCCAGAAAAATGGAGTCTGGGGACTTGGAAGTATGTACTTTCCGCTTCCGGGAGTGCAAAAGAGGGGGGAATCAATAGTTTGATTGTTGCTTTTCTTACCCTTTTCGGAAATCTGGTGTTGGGGATTCCTGCTGCAAGGGTACTTGCACAGAATGAATTTATTGGAAAAAAGCTGGTGTTTATTTTCATTCTCACACCACTTTTCATCCCCTTTACTGTTTCTATTTTTGGTTTGCATCAAATGGCATTACAGGCTGATTTTTTAAATGAGTATATAAAGGTTTCAATCGCTCATATTTTAGTAACCATGCCGTATTTCATTGCTGCCGTATGGTATCAATTTCGCTTAATGGGAACGAAACTTCAAGAGGCTGCCAAAAGTCTTGGTGCGAGTGAATGGCTTATTATTCGAAGGATCGAAATGCCATTACTTTTACCTTCTATTTATATGGGCAGTTTAATGGTAATCATTATTTCCTTTAGTCAATACTTGCCTACATGGATTATGAGTGGCGGGACATTACTGACGTTGCCCTTGGTTATTTTTCCTTATGCCGACAGCGGGAATTCATCTATTGTATCTGCCTATAGTATCGTTTTCTTTATCCCTATTTTAATCCTATTGATTGTTTATTCGATTCTTATTTATTTAAATAAAAGAAGATTCGTAAAAGGAAAGGAGGGAGAACATGCTTCTGAAGGATATCAGTATTAAACACCAAAAAACGGATGTCATTCAGTCTATTGATCTATCCATTGATCCCGGTGAGGTTTTTGTATTGATGGGACCTTCTGGAAGTGGAAAATCAACGCTGTTAAAAGGCATAGCGGGGTTATTGCCATTATCCTCCGGACTCATCACTTGGGAAAAAGACAAAGGAACAGTGGGTCTGGTATTCCAAGAACCAAGACTGTTTCCTCACCTGACCGTTTTAGAGAATATCACATTTGGATTGCGTACGAAGAGGATTCCTGTAAAGGAGAGAAGGGCAAAAGGAAAACAATTTTTAAAAATTTTACGATTGGAGAATTTAGAGAATCATTACCCCCATCAGTTGTCAGGGGGGCAACAGCAGCGAGTTTCTTTGGGGCGCTCCCTTATGTTAAAACCTAATCTGCTTTTGTTGGATGAACCGTTTTCCTCATTGGATACCACTCTTCGATTAGAGTTAATGGACTGGTTATTGCAACTTCAAAAGGAACTTGGTTTCTCCGTGATCTGGGTAACGCATTATTTGGATGAAGCTTTCTCTGTTGCAGATCGAATTGGAATTCTTATGGCTGGAAAGCTTCTGCAGGTTGCAGCGCCAGAAGTACTTTTTCAAAGCCCTGCTTCTGAAAGGGTAGCTTCCTTCCTATCATTGCCAAACCGTTTTCCAAGGGAACAATGGCAAAAATGGTTTCAAATAGATGGAAAGACCTCTGAAATAAACGATATGGGATGGATTCCCGCTACTAAATTGCAGATTGTGGATGAAGCGGCACCTAATTTGGAAAAAGACAAAGTTGCTTATATTTCCGGAGAAGTGGTAAGAAAGATACCCGGAAAAGATGGTTATTCTCTATTCCTTCAATCAGGAGAGGTTATTTTAGAGGTAATCATTGCGGGATGGGAAAATGTCCCGAACCTGCACTCAATAGTCAAAGTCAGGGTTGCTTTTGATCAAATTCATTGGTATTCAAAATAAAGAAAAGGAGTGGGGGAATTGCTTGATACCCATGGGCGTGCTGCAGTACAGCCATTTATTTCAAAAACTTCACATTACCTGTTAAGAATAGGATTAAAAGCTACACACATTACCATCCTTGCATTCTTAATTGGGATAATGGCAAGTGTTCTTATTTATCTTGAACATCCCATCATTGGTGTTGTTGTTCTTTGGATTTCAGGGTTTTTAGATGCGGTTGATGGCAGTATGGCAAGAATCAGTAAAACTTCCTCATCATGGGGAACAGTGTTGGATGTATCATTTGACCGGGTAGTAGAAGGTGGAATATTAATCGCGCTAGCCCTCCATCATCAAGACCCAAAAATACTATTCTTATTTTTACTATTGGCTCTTTCAATCGTATTTACAATGACTGTCTTTTTGACGGTGGGGGCTGTTTCACAAAAGGAAAGCTATAAATCTTTTTATTATCAGCCTGGATTGGCTGAAAGAACAGAAGGGTTTATCTTATTTTCTTTAATGGTGCTGTTTCAATCAAATTTAACATTTTGGACAATTATTTTCTTAATTGTAGAATTAGTAACAGGTCTCCAAAGATTGCTGGAAGCACGCAGAATTTTGAAATAAACGAATGATGTATTGTAAAAATCTATACATATTAAGCGATTCTATCGATACATTGAATTTATTTAGAAGAATCAGTTACCTATAATGGTAATGTGTTTAATTATCTTTAGGGGGCTATTCATAATGGGTTTTAAAAAAGTACTGCCATTTGTCATTCTATTGTTAAGCAGCTTTATCTTATTAGCTGCATGTTCTAATACAAAAGAAACAAGTAAACCAGCGGACGCAGCAAACAAAGAAACAAAAGTTGAAGCTAAAGCCATTAGTGCAAAAGAAGTGAAAGAGAAACTTAGTAACGAGGATTGGGTAATTGTTGATACTCGTTCAAATGATGCCTTTAATGGTTGGGCAATAGATGGTGTTAAAAGAGGAGGCCATGTTAAAGGGGCTGTCGATTTTTCTGCAAATTGGTTAAAGGTTGAAAAGAAAAATAAAGAAAAACTGCTAAAAGGACTTTTAAAAAATAAAGGAATCACATCAGACAAAAACGTGATTCTTTATGATGCTAACGGGAAAGATGCTAGTGAAGTTGCTAAATACCTCAAAAATGAAGGATTCCAACATCTTTATTCTTTTGATGTAAAAGAATGGGCAGCAGATGAAAGCTTTCCAATGGAAAGCTTTGCAAATTACCAAATGGTCGTTCCGGCAAGCTGGGTCAAGGATATGATTAATAACAAAAATGAGGGTAAACCTTATAAAATTTTTGAAGTTAGCTGGGGCGATGAGGCCAAGGACTATAAAGCAAGTCATATTCAAGGTGCTGTACATATTAATACGGATGAAGTGGAAGAGGGTCCGGTTTGGAATCGTCTGAAAGATAAAGAGCTTGAAAAGTTCGCCTTAAAAAACGGGATAACAACAGACACTACTGTTGTCTTATACGGATCTGATCCAATGCCTGCTTATCGTGTTGCGGTCATTCTTAAATATATGGGTGTTAAGGATGTTCGTGTGCTAAATGGAGGATATGCGGCATGGACTACCGCAGGCTACGAAGCAGAAACAAAGGTAAATGCAAAAAAATCTGTAACTTCTTTCGGTGCGACTGTGCCGGCGAATCCGAATTACATTATTGATTTACCGGAGGCAAAACAAATTCTCGCTAATAAAAATAAGGGTACTCTTGTTGATATTAGAAGCTGGGATGAATTTATTGGAAAAACATCAGGATATGATTATATTAAACCAAAAGGGCGTCCAGCCGGGGCTGTTTGGGGACATGCCGGTTCAGACTCTAGTAATCTGGAAGATTACAGAAGCTTGGATAATACAATGCGCAATGGTAATGAAATAGTAGCAATGTGGAAAAAAGATGGAATAAATCCTGATCATAAGCTTGCCTTCTATTGCGGAACGGGATGGAGAGCTGCAGAAGTATTATTCTATGCTGATGTAATGGGATTGAAAGATATTACGTTATATGATGGTGGTTGGAATGAATGGAGCATGGATCCTTCCAATCCGATTGAAACAGGAGAACCGAAATAAATCATTACCTGCAAGGAGGGAAATCAATGAGGAATAACAAATGGGCATTTTTATTTACCTGTATTTTTTCTATCATTCAATATTCAGGTATCCTCCTTGCTGTCATTCTTGAATATCTTTCAACGAGAAAAATGGGTGTTGCCCGATATTTGCTATATAAAAAACAAGAATTTGATACGACCTACTTTACTGATACATCCATACATGTTTTATATATTTTATTTTTTGTCGGTGCAATTGTCTGCGTGCTCTTTCTAATAAGAGGAAAAAGGAAGATCCCTTTCATTATTGCTGTGCTAGCCAATTTGTTAGGTGTCGTTTTCCTTCAGTTAAAATCACAGCTGTATGCCTATCATTTTTTTCTGATTGGTATGATCGTTGTTGTAGTACTTCAATATTTTTTTATTCTTTTAAAGAAAATAAAGAAGT
This sequence comes from Bacillus sp. JJ1764, assembly GCF_036962145.1. Taxonomy (NCBI): domain Bacteria; kingdom Bacillati; phylum Bacillota; class Bacilli; order Caryophanales; family Bacillaceae; genus Bacillus; species Bacillus sp. JJ1764. The sequence continues at coordinate 24,212 of NZ_JBALNY010000038.1, forward strand.
AGAGATAGCCTGTTTCTTTAAAAATCCCTTCTATGTGTGAGTAAGACATGGAAGGGATTTTTTTCTCAATGATAGTTTGCATGTATTAAGTATTTTTTCGGTCCCTGTTGAAACTTTCTGCGGAAGGTGGGATTCAAAGTAAAAGTAAAATTTATCCATTAAAAAAAGGTTGCTCAGCTGGCAACCTTTTTTCATTATACTATTTTTTTATGATCGTCCGTATCTAATTATTCATTAAGATAACTATGTTTCTGTGAATAACTAATATACACAAATGTCCCAATGGTAATCCAAATCAAGAAGCAAATCCACGTGATCGACGGCAAGCTCAAGGATAAATAGATACATAAAAGAGCACTGATGATCGGAAAAACTGGTACAAATGGCACCCGGAAGGACGCTTTTAAATCTGGCTGTTTTTTGCGTAAAACGATAACAGCAAGTGAAATTAGGGTGAATGCAGCCAGTGTTCCCATATTAACTAGATGTGCCAGGGTTGTTAAGTCGACAAATCCGGCAATTCCTGCTGCAATAAATCCAGTCATCCAAGTGTTTTTAAACGGTGTTTGGAATTTCGGGTGGACCTTGGCAAACACTTTTGGCAATAAACCATCGCGGCTCATGGCATAGGTTAAACGGATTTGCGAATACAATAAAGCCAGCAAAACGGTAGTAATCCCGACAATGGCTCCCACAGAAATGATCCCGGCGATACTATCTTGTCCAACAAATTTAAGCGCAAATGAAACCGGGTCTCCAACATTCAACTTTGTATATGGAACCATTCCTGTCAACACTAATGAAACAACAACATACAAAAGCGTACAAATTGCCAGTGATGCCACAATCCCAATCGGCATATTGCGTTGCGGATTCTTTACTTCTTCCGAGGCATTGGCAATAACATCGAAGCCGATGTAAGCAAAGAAAACTGTAGCGGCACTTGTCACTACTCCACTGAAGCCGTACGGCATAAAAGGAGTCCAGTTGTCAGGCTTCACATATTTAATTCCTGCAAAAACAAACAACAAAACAATCGCAATTTTTATTAGAACAATAATATTGTTAAAACGAGTACTTTCTTTTACACCCTTACTGACAAGGGCAGTAATTAACAAAATAATAATGATAGCGGGCAGGTTCACTACGCCGCCTTGACCGCTGCCCGGGGCTGACGCAAGAATCTTTGGAATATGAAGATCGAATCCGGCAATTAGTGATTGAAAATAAGCGGACCAGCCTGTTGCTACAGCAGCTAAGGCAATGACATACTCCAGCATTAAGTCCCAGCCAATTAAAAAGGCGACTAGTTCTCCCAACGTTGCGTATGAGTAAGTATAAACACTTCCTGATACCGGTATGGAAGAAGAAAATTCAGCATAACAGAAAGCAGCCAATGCACAGGCAACACCTGCAAGTATAAAAGATAGAATAATAGCAGGACCTGCACTTTGTGCGGCGATAACTCCTGTTATAACGAAAATTCCGGTTCCTATGATACAGCCTATCCCAAGCAGAATTAAGTCCATTAAGCCAAGCACACGTTTAAGATCTTTATTTTGGCTTTGGGCCATTAAATCGGCAATAGGTTTTCTTCTAAATATCTTGTTCATTTTGTCCTCCAGTTTCTGTGATGAATCTACATTTTGAAATAAAGAATGTTACTTTTTTCACATAGTAGCCAGCCTTATTTGGTGAATTTTCCGACTATTTAAATGTTAGTTTTATTCCGAAAGTGATTATAGCATGTTGGAATAAATTAAAAAAGGGGAAAATTCATGTTTTCAGAGTAAAAAAAAAATTTCCAGTCACATTAAGTCAAATATCGATTATTTGTATACAAATATATACAATAATGAAATAATTTGTATTTTAAAATAGGTTTTTTTACAATGAGAGAAAGCGATTTAAAAGGGCATTTAATAGAAGGACTCCATCACGGCGGCCCACTCAACCGAAAAGATCTGTGGTTTTTCTTTTTATAAAATGAAACAAGGCCTTTACCAGAACAATCCTATTTAACATTTATTAAAATTAACCGATAATAATAGTAAATACCTTGGGGACAGACCCAA
>NZ_JBALNY010000039.1:0-8857 GCF_036962145.1 Bacillus sp. JJ1764
CTACAAACCAATATGTTAGATATTTACCAAAATGAACTTGATGAGATTCAAGCAGAGATAAAATTAATAGATGAACGAAAAGAGGACCTTGCTTTAATTCATAAGCATCTTGAAGAGCAGTTTCATCTTGTAAAATAATTTCATTTGGACACCCTCGTTGAGGGTGTCTTTTCAAATGTACAGGTTTCTTAATCTTTATTATTTTGGAAATATTTGATAAAATTAAATCTCGGAATACGAAATGTTTATTTTTTATTGATTCGGGGGTGGTAGGGTGAAAGTATTTTTAGAATTGGGCTGGTTTTTTAAACAAGAGAAAAAAGCATACATAACTGGAATTCTCCTTTTATTATTGGTAGCGCTCTTACAGTTGGCGCCTCCAAAAATTATCGGTATTATTGCCGATCATATACATGAAGGAACTCTTACAAAAGGAATGTTGGGGAAGTGGATGCTCCTTTTAGTGGTCACTGGTCTTGCCATGTATATTCTTAGATATTTTTGGAGGATTATGATTTTCGGCTCTTCTGTCAAGCTTAGTAAGATGCTTAGGAATCGGTTATATCACCATTTTACAAAATTGTCACCATCGTTTTATCAAAAAAGTCGTATAGGTGATTTAATGGCCCACGCCACCAATGACCTTTCAGCGATTCAGCAAACAGCAGGGGTAGGCGTATTAACTTTAGTAGATTCGCTCTCAACAGGTGGCTTTGTCATTATGGCAATGGCGTTCACCATCAGTTGGAAATTGACGCTTATTTGCCTTATTCCTATGCCTTTTATGGCTTTGCTAACGAGCTGGTTTGGGACAATGTTACATAAAAGCTTTTATAAAGCCCAAGAGGCCTTTTCTTCCTTAAATGACAAAACACAAGAGAGTATAACTGGCATAAAGGTTATCAAGACGTTCGGTCAAGAAGAGGAAGATATTGAAGATTTCCGCAAACAATCAGAGGATGTTGTGCAAAAAAATATACTTGTAGCCAAGATAGATTCACTTTATGATCCTACTATCTCCATTATCGTAGCGATCTCTTTTTTCCTAGCCATTGTTTTTGGAGCCAAGTATGTTTTGAATGATGAATTAACGATTGGTGAGTTGATTTCGTTTACCACTTATTTGGGATTGCTGATTTGGCCCATGTTGGCATTCGGCTGGCTGTTTAACATTGTGGAACGTGGTCGGGCCTCCTATGACCGTGTAGCTGCCCTTTTAAGGGAAAAGGTGGAAATTTCGGACCAAGAAGGTGCTTTAGATCAAATGCCGCATGGTGATCTTCAATATCAGATTAACGAATTTACCTATCCAGGTGAGTCAAAACCTGTATTAAAGAATATTCATTTTACTTTAAAAAGAGGAAGCACCTTGGGAATTGTCGGGAAAACGGGTGCCGGTAAAACGACAATACTCAAACTGTTAATACGAGAATTTGAGGGTCAACAAGGTGATATTCGTTTTGGTGATAAGACTTTAAGCCAATACCGCCTAGGAAAATTACGTGAAGCGATTGGTTATGTCCCGCAGGATCACTTCCTGTTTTCTGCAACTGTCGCTGAAAACATTGCTTTTACCAATCCAAGTGTACCGCAAGGGGTAGTTGAGTATGCAGCTAAATTAGCCAACATCCATGAGGATATTCTCCAATTTACAGAAGGATATCAAACGGTGGTAGGAGAGCGTGGGGTTTCATTATCCGGCGGTCAAAAACAACGGATATCGATAGCTAGAGCCCTGCTAATGAATCCCGAAGTACTAATCTTAGACGACTCCTTATCAGCCGTTGACGCTAAGACGGAGGAAGCCATTCTTTCTTCATTGAAAGAAAACCGACAAGGAAAAACAACCATCATTACCTCACACCGTTTAAGCGCCATCCAACACGCCGATCTCATTTTAGTACTAGAAGAAGGGAAAATTATTGAACGGGGCACACACGAAGAGTTAATGACACTCAACGGTTGGTATCACGAAATGTTTATTCGGCAGCAATTAGAAGAATTGGTGGAGCATGGGGGGCGATAACATGGATGGAAAAATGGATCTTTCGGGTAAAGAGCAAAAAAAGGTGTTATTTCGCCTACTTTCCTATACGAAACCACATAAAAAAGTGATTGGCTTTGCATTCTTTCTCCTATTGTTAACCACTGTGGGAGACATTGTGCTGCCAATTTTAGTGAAGATCTTTATTGATGATTATTTGACACCTGGTAAGCTGGAGTTTAAGCCATTATTGATTTTCGGTTCAACCTATATGGGAATTCAAGTAGTCAAATCTATCCTATTATTTTTTCAATTGGTTAAATTTCAAGAAATTGCTTTGTTTATTATCCAGCAGCTGCGAATTGATGTGTTTTCAAAGGTTCAAGCTCTTGGGTTGAAGTATTTTGATAAGACTCCTGCTGGAAGCATCGTTTCAAGGGTTACGAATGACACAGAGGCAATAAAGGATATGTTTGTAACGGTCATTTCAACATTTATCCAAAGCGGGTTTTTACTATCGGGAATTTTTATTGCTATGTTTATTTTGAATGTGAAACTGGCCTTGTTTTGTGTGATCATCATTCCAGTTCTGATATTTGTCATGGCATTATACCGAAAACTAAGTTCACGATATTATCTTGATATGCGAGAGCGTTTAAGCCAATTGAATGCAAAACTTAGTGAATCTTTGCAAGGAATGTCCATCATTCAAGTATTCCGTCAAGAAAAACGCCTTCGCAAGGAATTTGGCCATATTAATGAGTTACACTATAATGCCGGCATGAAGAACATTAAAATTGATGGATTGCTTCTACGGCCCGCTATTGATTTAATTTATATTTTTGCCTTAATTATTGTGTTATCGTACTTTGGCATTGCGTCCTTTGATACCACTATCAAAATTGGAGTTGTTTACGCGTTTGTCAATTATTTAGAACGTTTCTTTGAACCAGTCAATCAAATGATGATGCGACTTAGTCTGTATCAGCAGGCGATTGTGGCTGGCTCACGCGTATTCCGATTGTTGGATAACGATGAATGGGCCCCTATCCAAAATGACGAAAAAGACCATATAATAAACGATGGAAAAATAGAATTTCGCAATCTAACTTTTTCGTATGATGGGCAACGGGATGTGTTAAAAAATATTACCTTTACAGCTAATCCCGGAGAAACAGTTGCCCTTGTCGGCCATACTGGCAGCGGTAAAAGCTCGATCATCAATTTAATGATGCGGTTCTATGAGTATGAACGCGGAGATATTCTAATAGATGGCAAGTCCATTCGGGAGTATTCCAAGCATGAATTACGGGAGAAATTAGGACTCGTTCTGCAAGATCCGTTTTTATTTTATGGAACGGTGATGGATAATATCCGACTTCATAACAAAACGATGACGGATGAGCAGATCAAAGAGGCAGCGAAGTTTGTTCAAGCACATACTTTCATTGAACGTCTGGATGATGGGTATAAACATAAGGGTGTGGAACGGGGATCAACTTTTTCCAGTGGACAACGGCAGTTATTAGCTTTTGCGAGAACCATTGCCGCCAATCCAAAAATTCTCGTTCTCGATGAAGCTACTGCCAATATAGATACAGAAACGGAAGAAGCGATTCAGACAGCTCTAGCAAAAATGCGCAAGGGGCGGACGACGATTGCTATTGCTCACAGGCTTTCTACGATCCAGGACGCAGATTTAATTCTCGTCCTCCATCAGGGTGAAATTGTTGAGCGTGGAACTCATCAAGAACTACTGGCGCAGGGAGGGTTATATCATAAAATGTTCCTCCTTCAAAATGGGTTAGTAGAAAGGTTGGAAGATGCTGTAAACTAAAAGAAAAAGCCTGGGAGACCAGGCTTATACATATATTATGATGTGGCTTTGGCCAAATACCTTCGATTATACTCGTTAAGCAGATTGTCCAGTTCTTGGCTATATCGAATAGCAACGGAGGAAGTAAAGCCGTAGGAGTTTGCGACTTTAATTAATTCAGCTCGTTTTAATTCAATTAATGTGATTAATTCCTGTTTGATCACGGCCGACTTTCCTTTCCGAAAAATATCCTAGGCTTTGGAAAAAAAGAAAAAAATAGTTTTTTTTAACTAGGAACTGTTTACTAGTATAACCTAACTTGTAAATAATTTCAAAGTGGTTTGTAAAAAATTATCCAATTAAAAATATTTCGAAAAAACAAAATCCTCTGAGACACAAAATATTCATGGTAATCATTATCTTTTGTAGTCAAGTTTTGTTAGAATGAAAAGGTATCGACTATTATGGGAGTGTTAATATGTCAGATGTAAATATTTTTATGGCAGCAGGTGCCGGTTTCATGAGTTTTATCTCCCCATGCTGTTTACCGCTTTATCCTGCGTTCCTTTCATACATAACTGGAATGTCCGTCGGGGAATTGAAGGGCGAAAACGCCATGCTTCAAAAACGCAGCCTTTTACATACTCTATTCTTTATTATCGGCTTTTCCATTATTTTTATTGCCATTGGCTTTGGAACCTCCCTGCTCGGCAACTTTTTCTTATCGTATAAAGATTTAATTCGTCAGTTAGGCGCCATCTTTATTATTTTATTTGGACTAATGATCGTCGGGATTCTAAAACCAGAATTTCTCATGAAAGAGCGCAAAATTGAATTTAAACATCGTCCATCAGGCTATATCGGTTCGATTTTAATTGGGATGGCATTTGCAGCTGGTTGGACACCTTGTACTGGACCCATTCTCGGATTTGTTATTAGTCTTGCGGCTTCTAATCCTGGCTCAGGTTTGGCGTACATGATTGCTTATACCCTTGGCTTTGCTATTCCGTTTTTCATTCTATCTTTCTTTATTGGACGCATGAATTGGATAAAAAAGAACAGTGCGACCATTATGAAGGTAGGGGGATATATCATGATTGTCATGGGTATACTGCTGTTCTTTGATTGGATGACAAAAATTATTCAAATCATCTCGCCTCTATTTGGCGGTTTTACTGGATTTTAAAACCATTTAAGGATTTCTTAAGTGGTTTTTACTTTAATTGNNAATTGCAATAACTTCCGTCGTTTCTTCAATGTTGGAAATGAATCGCAGTAAAAAATTTTTTCCAAAATCAATAATATGATATATAATGGGTAAGTAAATTTACAAATAAGGGAAGATTGGACACTATGAACTACGTTGTTATTTCTTCAGTTGGTGCCGTTTTTATGGGCTTCTTTGTTTTATTTGTCCGCATGAAGGCTGCCAAAAAACCAACCAATGTTAAAAAGATTATTTTACCGCCAATTTTCATGTCGACCGGAGCATTCATGTATGCAGTGCCACAGTTCAGATTGACCCAATGGGAAATCCTTGAGGCAGTTGTTGTCGGGATGTTGTTTTCTATTTTATTAATCAAAACATCTAAGTTTGAAATTCGTGACAATGATATCTATTTAAAGAGATCAAGGGCTTTTATCTTTATCCTTGTCGGATTATTAATTGTCCGTCTTGTTATGAAATCAATCCTCAGCAGCACCATCGACGTCGGCCAGCTCAGTGGTATGTTTTTCTTGCTTGCCTACAGCATGATTGTACCTTGGCGGATTGCGATGTATCGTTCCTATATGAAGCTCCATAAAGAAATGCAAGGGATTAAGATGATATAAATATTAGGACACTGACTCTTTTTTGGCGTCAGTGTTTTTTATTTGTATTGTAAGTTATATTTCAATCTACATAGAAAAAACCGTTCAAGAGAGGTGAACGGTTAAAATAAATGTTCGTATGGCTTTACATCAATTTTGTTTTCGAACAGTTTCTTGCGTAAAAATTTATGGTCACGCTTTGGTGTGGCCTGAATATAGCCGCGAATCACCAGTTCCTCAGAAATTTTAGGAGCTTTTTCGTTAAGTGCTAACTCACCAATTTTACCGGCAATCTTATGTCTAGCCACATCGCGAAAGAGTTCTGGAACCGGGCTTACTAAATCCTCAAGCAGCGCCTTTTCATCGGATCCCCATAAATGGCGTGATTCATTTACAAAATGCTCTTCCCAATCCATTACAGACTTGCCGTCCTCTTTGGGCATTTTCTTCAAAAACTTCCGAAACATAAAGTACCCGCCAATCCCAAATGAGAACACGAGAAAAAACACCCAAAATAAAATAAACCACATAAACCAACCTTCAAGCATGATTATTCACCTACAGCAATTTTTCTTTTCTTTATTATAAAGTGTTCTTTGAAAAAATGACAAGTTCTTGTCATTCATAAGTGGTCGGGAGGTCTTAGATACATCCTTTTCTCAAATTATAAAGTTGTCGGAAAAATGACAATACAAACTAGTGTATTGATTAATACTATTTACCATTGTAATATAGTTTTTAGAAATCGTTTTGCTAAATATCTAATGGGGCTGAATGGGGTACTGGTGTCCTCCACAGTCTTCAAAACTGCTTGTGCGGTGCGTGACATCGCAGCTGGGTTCGATTCCCAGGCAGTCCCGCCAAATATCCTAAAATAAGAAAATGTGATTGTCAAACCAATATACCTTTGGGTTGACTATTTTTTATATTTTTAAATCACAACTTAAGCAATTTGAAACGTTAGTATAACTAAAAAACCCCTGTCTCTATGAGATGGGGGCATTATTATGTATAAAACAAAAATTAATGAAAATAATAAGTATCTAAAAAGGAGAGGAATTATGAAGCAACCAGATTTTAACTTAGCCACGGGTTGGTGGTATCCAGCACTACTTAGTTGCATCCTTCTTTTAATGATATTATTCATGCCAAAGAAAAGAATCAGCTGGAAAGAAGTTTATATCCTATTCGCAATTGTCGGTTACATAGTGTGGATGGTTGATATGGTAGCTGCAGTACCATTTGACTTTTTTGATTTAGGAGATCCACAAAAAGAGGGATTGCCCGAAATAACATTATTCGGAATAATTCCATCAAGTTTACTGTCTCTAATATCAACAAGAACCTGTTTTTCTTCCACTTTTGTCACTTGCCCGGAGACCTTGTCTCCTACCTCAAAATTTCTTACTTCCACTTGATTTAACTCTTCAGACATATGTAATCCTCCTTCATCCATAACTGCAGAAACTAAACTATATATGATCCTAAACGGATTCATAAAAACTAAAGAATATTCAAAAAAAGAATCTCAATTATTAACTTCTTACAAATGCTCTATTTTGTCAAGCAGAACCTATTGATGTTCTTTAATAAGTTTATGAATTTCTGACATAATTAATTCGGTAACTATTTCAGCAGAGGCTTTAGATTTTCTTAATTCATCTAATTGAATGGGTTGCCCAAAAACCACCTTTAATTTATGTAAGCTTTTATATGGTCCAATCACAGCACAAGGAACAACTAAGCAATCCGACCTAAGAGCAAAGAACCCTGCTCCTGCCAAGCCTTTTCCTAAATCTCCTGTTTTACTTCTGGTTCCCTCAGGGAAAAGTCCTAATACATTTCCTTCTTTTAAAACTCCTATACCTTTTCTTAATGCTTCTCTGTCACTCATTCCTCGCTTAACAGGGAAAGCATTACATTTTCTGACAATTTCACCCAATACAGGAACTTTAAATATTTCTTCCTTTGCCATGAAATGAACAGGTCTTGGAGCCGAAATCCCAACAACAATAGGATCAAAATTATGGATATGGTTAGAGCATAACATCACTCCACCATCTTTTGGGAAATTTTCTGCCCCGATTACTTGTATTCGATACCAAGGTTTAAAAATGGAGTTCACAACTCCTCTAGCAAAAGCATAAAACGTCACCATCATCCAACCCTTTCAGACACAAGTGCCATTATTTTCTCGACTACTTCGTGAATGGTCAAAGAGGTGGTGTCGATTTCAATTGCGTCGTCAGCTTTTCTTAATGGAGCTACTTCTCTTTCTGAGTCTATTTTGTCCCTACGGGCTATTTCCTCTTTTAATTTTTCAAGATCAGATGGGAATCCTTTTTCTATGTTCTCATTATGCCGACGTACTGCTCGTTCTTCCACACTAGCAAGCAGGAAGAATTTCGCTTCCGCATTTGGTAGAACATGCGTACCGATATCCCGTCCATCCATAACAACGCCGCCATTTTTTGCAAATGCCTGTTGTCTTTTTACCATTTCCTCTCGTACCTTTTGATGCTTTGATACAATGGAAACAGAATTGGTAACTTCTGCAGTTCTTATCTCTTTTGTTACATTCTTCTGATCTAAGAACACCAATTGCCCATTTTCGGAAGGTTGAAGTTCAATTTCTGTATCCAGCAAGCAATCTATCATTGCTTCATGGTCTTCCAGATTAAGTTGGTTAGCAATTGCCTTAAATGTCAATGCCCGATACATTGCACCTGTATCTATATAGATATACGATAATTTTTCGGCAACAATTTTTGCAACGGTACTTTTTCCGGCTGCAGCAGGCCCATCAATCGCAATCGAAATTTTCTTATTCATAATTCCTCCTAAATACTTCCTGTTTTACACAAGGTTGTCCTTTTTCTATTTTACCACAAGATTGCATGATACTCCTTTTTTTCTTTACAAAATTAAAGCGATGTCTTTTATTATTTACCTTTTAGGGTTTGTAAAATATCTGTAAATTTAGTTTTACTAACTCCCTCATATTTGGTAATTTGTTTTAACTCAGGCATCACATCTAATTGATGAAAGATAAATTGAGATAAGAATAAAAAAAGAAACTGTACAAGGATGACTTTTATTAAAATTGCCTCTGCCTTTTTCAACATTTTTCCTCCAACCGATTTTTTACCTATTATTGGAGCAATGAAAATGTTTTATTCCCTAAGGTATATTTAGAAAAAGGCTGTGTTAAAGACCAGTGTTGGTTCTTTACACTCTGTTGATTG
>NZ_JBALNY010000039.1:8881-12018 GCF_036962145.1 Bacillus sp. JJ1764
GCCGAGGAGGCTCGCCGAAACGCCCACGAACCGCTCGCACCTGGAGCGCAAATCAACAGACAAGTTTAACAGAGCCATGAAAAAAGAAAGGAAAAGCAAACGCTTTTCCCTCATAGAACATTTTCATATATAGCTTCTGCATTTTTCAATTTCTCTACTTCCTCTTCTATTCCATTCTGGGCATTTATAAATATACGATAGGTGTCATCACCGATCGTTCCAAGGAATTCATAACAGAGGACCTCTTCATTAAGATCGTTGACAATCACTGCTTGGCGATCTTCCATTACCTTCAAATTCGGATTAATTTTCGCCCTTGCTTGTTCCAGGGTAATGGCTGGCTTCCCGAAGTTCCTTGTTTGAAATGATTTTAAGTATTCTTCTGCTGACACACCAACAATATCACCATTATCCAAGGCCACTTTTACTTTAATAGATTCAGGATAGATCCTGATTCCGTTGATATTGGTCACAAAATTAAATACACCAATACTATCATATTGTGTACTTTCAAAAGTTTCTAAATCCTTGAAGCCATTTTCCTTAAGGAATGCCAACGCCCGATTATTCGCGTCGTTTAAACTAATTACTTGTTTCTTCACATCACGGTTATTAATAAACCAAATTGGGTGGCCCGCTTTTTTGGTAAGATCCATACTTGCTTCTTGACCAGTTTGACCACTTTTCACCGCAACACTGTAAAATCCGTAATCCGAACCTTTCCCGTTTTCGGTAACTTTTATATTTACTTTTCCGTTTATATTCATATATTTTCGGGCAATTTGCACGGCATCTTGTTTTGAAATTTTCTTTCCTTTTATCTTTTTATAATTTTCATCCTTCTTTTGAAAATTTGCAAAGGTAGTCCCGTTATCAGATTCATTATAGCCTGTTACCGTTTTTTCAACGGTTTTAAAACCATCGATGATAGTATTATCCGTTGTTTCTTTACCAGATGCCAATGCTAATTCTACGTCCATCCAACGCAAATTATTTTTCAGTACCATGCTTTGAACTTTCCGCAGTTCACTCTGAATTTCTCCAGACTGTTGATATAAAGTATTTAAGGTTTTATACTCCTCTTTTGTAAGTGGTTCTTTATCAAGGTCTCTGACAGCAGTACGATAACTAAAGTTCCCAATGTTAGCCAAAAACTCCTCTGTCTTATTGAATGGCAGTAATGTCAGGGGCAATTGCCCAACATCACCATGTGCTTGAGAAGTCAGGCGCCATACTTCCACTAAGGAAGGGGAAAGTGAATTTCTCGAATTCATTGCGAGAGTTGTACCGATTTTATCATGCAATAAATCCATTCTGTATGATAGATTATGAAAGGCCCGTTGATAGTTATTTTCAGCATTTAAAAGAACTGCATTTTTTTCCTGGTGTTCCTGGTAACCCCAATAGGCTGTTCCAGCCACACCAATGGCTAAGATTCCAATTAATATTCCTCTAATCACGCTTCATTCACCTCTACTTACAGAAAATATGTTTCCCAATCCGTTTAATTTGCGGACGACCCCAAATCCAGGAGCTGGTCGCTGTCGCAGGATTAAAATAATATAGTGCCTCGCCTGTTGGATCCCAACCGTTGAGTGCGTCCAATACTGCTTTTTTCGATGTTTCATTTGGCGTGAGCCAAATTTGTCCATCCGCAACTGCCGTAAATGCTCCCGGCTCAAAGATAACGCCTGAAACTGTATTTGGAAACGATGCACTATTAATACGATTTATAATAACTGCTGCAACCGCCACCTGACCTACATACGGCTCACCACGGGATTCACCATGTACTGCATTCGCCAATAATCTTATATCATTTTGCGAAAACCCTTTAGGGACGTTGGAAGCTGTTGGTTTACTCGCTGCTGTTTTTTTAGGGGCAGATGTTTTTTTTACAGGCGCTTTACTCTTTGATGCAGCGGTTTGTTTCTTCGGATCGACTCCACCATAATAGGTGAATTTTTTTCCTGACTGTATTTGTTGTTTGACAAATTGCTTATCGTACTTACTTGCTTTAACCAGTTTAGCCTTTGTGGTTGCACCTGCGATCCCATCAGTTGGCAAGCCAAATTTATATTGAAAGTTTCGCAGTGCCCAATAAGTACTCCAACCAAACACACCGTCAATCTTCCCATGATAAAAACCTGTATATTGCAGCCTAGCCTGAAGTTCAATCACATCATCACCTACTGCACCTTTTTGAATCACCTGTCTGGTAAAGGCATGTGCCACCTTTGAATCTACACAGGAAAGTGGCATTACTAAAATAATCGTCAACAGAAGTCCTTTTGATAGAAATTTTTTGATTGGCATGGAATAATAACCCCCATTGTAAATCTTTTTACAGTAACCCTATTTTTTGCTGTTCCAGTATTTTTATTCCAATAAAAAAACTCTACATATTTAGGAATGTAGAGTTTTTTGCATAGAATATTGTTTTTTCATATGATTGGCACTTAGGATCCTTGCAGTTTTTACTTTTGTTAAGCCAAACCACCAAAGGAAAATCATAAACGGGAATATCATGATTAACCAATGTTTTTGTGTCAGCAAAATGAAATCATAAAAACCATGGAGGATAAATGGCAAAAAAAGTGAAAGCATCAGCCATTTGGTTTTATTACCTTCCATAAATTTTGTTTTCCCAAAGTAAAAGCCCATAATGACACCGAACAACGCATGACTTGACACTGGTAAAAGTGCCCGTGTCATTGCATGTTCAATTCCATTAGCAATGAGGTAATATATATTTTCAACTGTAGCAAAACCAAGTGAAACTGCAACCCCGTACACAATTCCATCAAACGGTTCGTCGAACTCCACATGTTGGTAAACAGCATAATAGAGGATAAACCATTTGAAAAACTCTTCAAGAAGACTCGTACTTAAAAAGGCATCTAATAAATTAGAGTGAATTAAATTCTCAGTTTGGATCACATGCTGGATAAACATAATCGGGAACACCAGCAAAGCTCCATACAAAAAAGTCCGCAGTACAAACGAAATCGGTTCTGATTCATATTCATCTTTTAAATAAAAAAACAAAAGCAAGGCCAAACCAGGAGCAATCCCGGCAGATAATAATCCCAGCATGATGAACCTCTTTTCAAACCCATTTTCTTAATCGTAACATG
>NZ_JBALNY010000039.1:12056-45381 GCF_036962145.1 Bacillus sp. JJ1764
TCAAAAATGAATGTGTTCTAAATTGCTGGCAAGAGCAACCGCTAATTTGATTCTTGCTTTTTTAGAATCATTATCACTTCCAAGAATAACGCCTTTTTTATACAAATCATAGGCGCTTCCTTCATAATCATATGTTGTATAGACTGAGCCTTCCTCGGCACTGGTAGTGATCACAATCTTAATACCTTCTGAAATCGACTTTTCAATCTCTTCCATCATCTCTGGAGCAACCTGGCCTCGTCCTACTCCCTCAAGAACAATTCCTTTTACACCTGCTTCTCTGGCTACTTTTATAAACTTTCCATCTGCCCCGATGTAACATTTTATGATTTCAACTTGTGGAATAGATGAATTAATCTCAAAATATTCTCTTTTCACAGGCTTTTGAAAAACGTGAACTTCATCATTATCAATAATCCCCAGATATCCAAATCCAAAGACATTAAAACCTTGGATATTTGAAGCATGTTCTTTTTTTACATACCTTGCTGCAAAAATTCGCTCGTTAAAAACAACAACGGTTCCAACGTTATGTAAATCGTTTGAACAAGCAGAATAAATGGCATGTCGCAAATTTATATAAACATCGCTACCAAGATCATCTATTGAACGTTGTGATCCTGTTACAATTACCGGCCTGCTGTCTTTAATTGTTAAATCAAGAAAATATGCCGTTTCTTCCATTGTATCTGTACCATGGGTAACGACAACACCCGAAACTTGTTCATCCTTAAAATAACCGTCAATTTTATTTTTTAATACGACTAAGTCATCAAATGTAATATGAATACTCGCTTTTTGAAAAACGGATTCCACAATGACTTCAATGTCTGTAGGTAAATTACACATAGATGCCAGCTCTTCACCTGTTAATGCGCCTGAAGCTAATTTTCCTGATTCCTTATTTGGTTTACTGGCAATCGTTCCTCCTGTAGTTAACAATACAACCTTTTTCATTCCAATTTACCCTCTTTTCTCTTTTTCAAATATTGCATTTGCAATATGAAAACCGTGAAATCTCCCGTTTTCAATAAATATCTCATTCGCATTATTTCCTGCTGCAATAACCCCAGCAATAAAAATCCCCTCTATGTTCGTTTCATATGTTTCAGGGTGAAACGAAGGTCTTCCCGTTTCAGGGTCTATGGTAACCCCCATCTTTTGTAAAAATTGATGATCAGGATGATAGCCTGTCATCGCAAAGACAAAATCATTTTTTATCTCTTTTTGGACTCCATTTTTCAGATAAATGACTTGATCCTCAGTAATTTCTTTCACAATGGAGTTAAATTCCATGTTTACTACTCCGTCTCGTACTAATGCCTCAAATTCCGGAAGAATCCATGGTTTAATACTTTGTGAATACTGTGAACCTCTATAAATAACCGTGACTCTTGCTTTTGCTTTAACAAGTTCTATGGCTGCATCGACACTGGAGTTTTTCCCGCCAATAACGCAAACATCCTTATCAAAATAAGGGTGAGCCTCTTTAAAATAATGGGACACCTTTGATAATTCTTCCCCTGGAACGTTCATATAATTTGGATGGTCGTAATAGCCCGTGGCAATTACAACATAACGTGATTGGTAATCATTTTTATCGGTCTTTACCATAAATAGATCATCCTGTTTTGTTACCTCAACCACATGCTCAAAGGCATTGATGCGCAGGCCCTTTCTCATTGCCACTTCCCGATAATAGACAAGAGCCTGATTTCTTTTAGGCTTATAATTTTCGGTTAAAAACGGAACATCAGCAATCTCTAATTTTTCACTGGTACTAAAAAAGGTTTGATGTGTTGGATAATGATAAATGGAGTTTACAATATTGCCTTTCTCAATAATTAGCGGCTTTTTTCCAATTTCTTGCAGCGCAATTGCTGCTGCCAAACCGCATGGTCCCCCACCGACGATGATGATCTCTTCATTTTGCAAGTCCGTTACTCCCTTTCATCCAAATAAAATCTATTACATTATAATAAAAAAACTCCCATCTGTTAATGATAGGAGTTTTGTTTTGATATTTCAATATTAAATCCAGCCTCTAAAACGGCTTGCTTCAGCCATTTTCCTAACCCCAACCATATAAGCAGCCAAACGCATGTCGACGCGACGGGTCTCAGCTGTATCATATATATTGTTGAAGGATTTAACCATGACTTTTTCCAGTTTCTCTTCAACTTCTTCTTCTGTCCAATAATATCCCTGATTATTTTGAACCCATTCAAAATAAGAAACGGTAACGCCACCCGCTGAGGCAAGAACATCCGGTACTAATAAAATTCCACGTTCTGTAAGAATTTCCGTAGCTTCTAATGTAGTCGGACCATTTGCAGCTTCAACCACAATGCTGGCACGGATATTATGGGCATTTTCCTCTGTAATCTGATTTTCGATTGCAGCCGGTACAAGAATATCGCATTCAAGTTCAAGTAATTCTTTATTTGTAATGGTATTGTTAAAGAGTTTTGTAACAGTTCCAAAGCTGTCACGCCGGTCTAATAAATAATCAATATCAAGGCCATTTGGATCATATAGTGCGCCATAAGCATCGGAAATGCCGATTACTTTTGCCCCTGCATCATGCATAAATTTCGATAGGTAGCTTCCGGCATTTCCGAAGCCCTGAATAACAACCCTTGCTCCTTCAATTGAAATGCCCTTCTTTTTCGCAGCCTCCCGAATACAAATCGTTACACCTTTCGCAGTGGCTGAATCACGGCCATGTGAACCTCCAAGTACCAATGGTTTCCCTGTAATAAACCCAGGGGAATTAAATTCGTCAATTCGGCTGTATTCATCCATCATCCAAGCCATAATTTGCGAATTAGTAAATACATCGGGAGCAGGAATATCCTTTGTAGGTCCTACAATTTGACTGATAGCCCGTACATATCCACGGCTCAATCTTTCAAGTTCCCTAAAAGACATGTCGCGTGGATCACAGACGATTCCGCCTTTACCGCCACCATATGGAAGATCAACGATTCCGCATTTTAAGCTCATCCAAATTGAAAGAGCCTTCACTTCAGTCTCTGTAACACCGGGATGAAAGCGAATTCCACCTTTTGTTGGACCGACTGCGTCATTATGCTGTGCGCGATAACCGGTAAATATTTTAACTGAACCGTCATCCATTCTGACGGGAATTTTAACTGTCATCATACGTAATGGCTCTTTTAAGAGCTCGTAAACCTCTTCAGGATATCCTAATCTATCAAGGGCTTTATGAATAACTGTCTGTGTAGATTTTAACACATTATGTTTGCCCTCTTGATTAGTCTTTTCAGTATCTTTTTCGGCTGCCATTTGTAAACCTCCTAAGAAATCACTTTTACGAATGTTGTCCGCGCTTTCAGTCACAAGTATACACCTTTACATGAGTAATGCAAATAATTAATATATATACTTTTTTTGTTTAATACCGTGTATATGTAAACGTTACCACGCATGATGGCAACGTTAAATTTTTATTCCGTATTCCAGCTGATAATAGTCATACCGCCACCTTCATATAGCAGCATTATTATACCCTTATTTAAAATAATGCATTATGGTCTCGATTGCATTTTTCTCCAAAATCCTGTTTCCGTATTCCGCCAAAATATAAGGACTCTGAATAGACGCATTTCCGAATTCAGCTAATAAGGGTGCCGTAATTTCTCTTGACCCTGCTTCTTTATCGAGCAATAGAAAATATTGATTATTCATTCTATATAAACTTCCACCAAAAATATTCAGTGAAGCCAGTCTTTTTGAAAGGTTAATAATGTCCTCAAATTCATCAAATTCATATAAAAGATCCTCGAATCCCCCCACTCTAACCTGCATCTCTATAAATCCATCTGCTAATATTTCTTCATCTTCTTTAACATCATCAACCGTAATAATCATTATCAACCCTTGTGCATGGAGGGAGAAAATTTCCACCGCTACAGAACCCCTTATATCAACATCAAATTCTACACTTGCCTCTTCAAGTAAATCATGAAAGAGCTGATTCCATTTACCTGAATCTTTCCATATTTCCTCATTGGATAATCCTCTTTCAAACAAATCATCAGAGGTTAAAAAAATTTTAATTTTATTTGCTGCTAAGCGTTCCAAGCGCATGATTTAGCCCCCTGCCGTGACCTAACTCTTGTTTCTAGAGTATGCATCGGGGCGTATATTGTGAATGTCTTACATGTTAATTGATGCTACACCGTAAATGACACTAACACACAAGATTAAGAGAGAATGTTCCCATCCCAACTGAAATAAAAAGAAAAAAACAACAAGACAACCTATCGAATTGAACAAAAAATACCACTTTTGCTCCTTTTGCTTACTGAATATCTTTCCCAAAGTATGTATAAGATCTCTAAAAACTCTCCCAGTAAAAATTACTCCAAGAAAAAAGGCCAATGTAGCAGCAAAAAACTCAAGAGGATGAATGACCAGTTCGATAAAAAAGTCCCCCAGTATAAACGGATGCTGAACAGTAATCCATTTAATGACTAAATAGCCGCAAATAAAAACTCCTAAAAGTCTAATAAGCCTTAAAAACATCAAAATCCCTCCCATAACCAAATGTATGAGAGGGATTTACATTCTTTTCATATTTTTCAAAGTATTATACTTCTTTAATACTCAAAATCCGGAATCCATGTTCCTCCAGTTTTTTAATAAATTTATCAATATTATCTTTCTTCTCAATTTTCATCACGATTCTTCTGACAAGTTTATCAGTTTCATCAAAGGTAACTAGTGAAATAATATGCTCATGAAAATGATGGGCAATTTCAGCTAACCTTGCAATTCTGCCCTCTGTTTCGACAGAAGTAAAAGCGATTCTCACACCTGGACGATTGACTCCAAAAGCGCTTTCAAAAGAGCTTAAAACATCTGCCCTTGTAACGGCTCCAAGAAATTCAAGATTATCATTTACTACAGCTAACAGAGGAAAATCCTTCAAGTCTAGCAAAGTTTTTTCAAATAGTTCTGCACCCTTTAAATACCTATCTTGATATTTAGCAAGATCTTTAACTAAGGTTGAAGCTAAATATTCCTCTTTTGGTTGATTTGAAAGAAAATAATTTTCATAAATACTATATCTGGTAATAACCCCGGCGTAAAGGTTGCCACTCAAAACCGGTAATCCATCAATCTTGTGGGCTTCAAGCCTTTCAAGTGCAGAAGCTAAGGTTTCTGATTCTAGTGCGGTCACACATTCCTGTTTTGGAATCATGATATTCTTTACAAACATACCCATCACCTCAATGTAAATTACTTCACCTTTATTATACTTCTATATCTGGGGCAAAAAACCTCTAATATATTAAAGATTTATGTCATGTGACGAAAAATTTTTCATATGATTAATTGATGATGAATAAGGAGGTATGGTATGAATACTCATCTTAAAAGCTATCATCCATACGCAAGTCCATTTGATCCTTGTAAACCCATTCTTGAAAAAGCCTATTCTACACCACCACATTTATATATTGGTTTCCAACCACCCAATTTGGAGCAGTTTTCACCTATGGAAGCTCTGAAGGCTGGGACCCTGTGGAAGGATTTTTATGATCCGTGGTACAGTCCTTATGAGAAAGGAAAAAGGGGGCCGTCAACATGAAGCAGGTTCCCTCTGAATATTATCAACTTATGGAACAACTCCAGGCAGTAGATTTTGTTTTGGTTGAACTGACCCTTTATTTAGATACCCATAATGATGATATGGAAGCAATAAATCAATTCAATCATTATGCAAAGGAAAGAAAAAGATTAAAAAAACAATTTGAAAGTCAATTTGGACCACTACAACAATTTGGCAATAGTTATTCTAATTATCCTTGGAATTGGGACGATAGTCCATGGCCTTGGCAAGTTTAATAGAAGGAGGGATCGTGTTACATGTGGATTTATGAGAAAAAATTACAATATCCGGTTCGCGTTAGTACATGTAATCCCATGTTAGCAAAATTTTTAATTGAACAATACGGCGGTGCTGACGGGGAACTTGCTGCTGCCCTAAGATATTTAAATCAACGTTACACGATTCCCGATAAAGTAATTGGCCTTCTCACGGATATTGGAACAGAAGAATTCGCTCATCTGGAGATGATTGCCACTATGGTGTATAAACAAACTATCTATTTTTTGCAACACATATGCAAAAAGAAAAGAGGTTCTGTTCCAAGTTAATTGGAACTTGATCCCTCTGAGTTATCCCACAATGGATTTACTTTTTAATAAGCGTTTGATCAGGCTTTTCAAGTCAAGCTCTCCATATACTCGAACAACTCCAACTCCCTCAACTCGTGTCTCCCTATTGAGTTTTCTCCCTTTTAGAATTTCCTCTCTGTTTTTTCTCAAGTTGCCTCACACTCCCCACTGTCAGAATATGAACAAAATCGTTTGTCCTATTACTGAAAATGGAAAGAGTAGACGTTGTCATTGGTCAAAGAGCTTTCCAGTTCCTTATCTAATACCCAAATTGACTTTATTTCCACCATTCCGTATATTTCAGCCACGATAGCAATGAATTATTGGGCTATTCGTTCTGACAAGACCCAAGAAATAAAAATGTCTATCGCATTACCATAATATCCCTTAGTTCAAGTATCATCTCCCTTGAAAGTAAATGGATGTTCTCCTTACAAAAATGTTTTCACCCAAAAAAAAGATATTCAGACATATTGAAGTCTGAATATCTTTTTTATTACATGATATTTTCCTTTTTTAAAGTTGATGCATCCTGAGAATACTCCCAACTTTCAATTTTTTCTAGACCTTTAATGCTGTCTTTATAAAAAACAGGATCTTTTCCAGCTTTTTTCTGTTTCACGTAATCATGTAATGCAGCAAAGGCTATTTTTGATAGCAATGTAATAGCAATCAAGTTAACGATAACCATTAGGCCCATAAATAAATCCGCTAAATCCCATACAAGCTGGACTTTTGCAACCGCACCGAATACAATCATGGCGAACGCGCCTATTCGGTATAGCATCACCCATACTTTACTCTTGAGCAAAAACCGAACGTTTGTTTCCCCGTAATAATAGTTACCAATTAACGTACCGAATCCAAATAGGAAAATAAAGATAGCAAGAACGCCTGATGCCCAAGAACCGATGTGTTCACTTAATGCTGCTTGTGTAAGTGCAATACCATTTAGCCCTGGTTGTTTGTAAGCATCGGAAAGTAAAATAATAAATGCAGTGCTTGTACAGATGATCAGTGTATCCGTTAATACGCCAAATGCTTGAATAAGTCCTTGTTTCACCGGGTGGCTTGTTGTTGCAGTTGCGGCAACGTTTGGCGCACTCCCCATACCAGCTTCATTTGAGTATAAACCACGTTTAACTCCATTCATGAGCGCAGCCCCGATTGAACCGCCTGCTATTTGTTTAAAGCCAAACGCGTTTTGAACAATAAGAGAAAGAACTTCCGGCATTTTTGTTATGTTCATAGCTATGACAAATAATGCAACACCAAGGTATAACACAGCTAGAATCACAACCTTGTATTCAGCCAGTTTTGCAATACGCTGTACACCGCCAAAGATAATCGCAGCGAAAGCAAGTGTCATGATAATCCCTACAGTTAAACGATCTGTACCAAATGAGTTCTCAAAAGCAATTGTAACGGTATTTGATTGTACAGAATTGAATACAAGACCGAAAGAAAGCGTAATTAATATGGAGAATAATACTCCCATCCAACGTTTGTTTAATCCTTTTTCCATATAATAGGATGGGCCGCCGCGGAAACCATTTTTATCTTTTACTTTATATACTTGCGCTAACGTACTTTCGATAAAGCTGGTTGCTGAGCTAATTATAGCAATAATCCACATCCAGAATACCGCTCCAGGACCGCCTAATGCTATCGCAATCGCAATCCCTGTGATATTACCTGTTCCAACGCGAGCGGCCATACCAATACAGAACGCTTGAAATGGAGAAACGCTATCTTTAGAACCAGTTCTCCCTTCCATTAAAACACAGACCATTTCCTTTAACATTCGAAACTGTACAAATTTTAATTTAAATGTGAAATAAATCCCGCAAGCAACAAGCATAATAATTAATAGTTTTGACCAAAGGAAATCATTTGTTGCGCCAACCATATTTTGTAGTAATTGTTGCATTTTATCACCTTATTTCCAAATTTAGTAACTAATAATTTATATAAATCCGTTTTAATTTTCCGACACATCCCAACTCGTCCCATATACGCACAAGTTAAACTGTTATGAATGATGCTCTCAGGCTAAACCTTGTTTTTTAATCTATTTAAGAGACTTTGTTTTTGACAAAGGGTGAAACTCGTATATTATTTTATGCAACTTGTAATTTCTCCATCTTATTGTTGACTGATTTATATTACCTGTGGATTTGATAAGCCTTTCTTCTTTTCTAATTCATACATGTCATGGCGATGTGGAACGGATTGGACATCAATGTTTTGATTTGAGGATCGAGAATGTCAACCAATTGATTAGATTTTTTTCTCCTTAATAACCTTTGATTACTTCTGTTGTTATTTAGTATAGAGTGTTCAAAATGTTTTTTATTGTTAAAAAAGGAAAAATGTAGAGTGTCCTTTTGGATAATTCCGTAAAAGTATGATCTACATGAATTTTTCATGAGGTTCAAGTTTTTTAAAATAATGTTAAACTAATTCTAATTCGCAAAAACAAAGTTTTTAAACATATTTGAAAACACTATTAAATAGTAAGGGAAATTTCTTTTCAAGTCAAATTGAATAATAGTTTTTAAACGTAATAAAAATGATAAAATTAGTTTGCTACTTTCACATTTCAAGAAAAACGTATGATAATTGAGGAGTCGAATTTGTTTTCAATCAAATATATGAGATTTCAAAACTATTGTAATTTCTAGTTTAATTATAAACAATTGGAACTTAGTGGTAATATTTAATGGGGTGCAAAACAAAATAACAAAATGACCTCATAAAGCAAGGTCACCAATGTCTTTCCATACAATTTCAATTTGGATATTATTTTCGTTCTTTGTATAAAAAATGGCTTCAATATAATCTCTCAAAATATCATTTGTTTCAACCTCTGGAAGTTGTTCGCTTCCAGTAAGGACTTTTTTAATTTTGTTCAATGTTATCTCCTGAAAGCACAGCTCGTCTGACACTTCTTGATTCCGAAGCTGTTCAATTTGCTCCTCAAGTCCCTGAATTTGTTCTTTAAGCTGTCTTATTTGTTGTTGGGCTTCAGACTCTGAAAATATCTCTTTTATAAAACCTTGCTGTACCCTCTTGACGCTTAGCTCAAGTTTTTGGATTTGTTTCCTTTTGGTATCAATTTCTCCCTTACGGTTCACGCTCTCTCCTTTGTCAGCTCCTTTAATCAGCTCATTATATTCCTCCAGCTTATCTCCATATTGGCCCAGTTCAGTATAAAAAAGCTTTTCAAACTCGGATAGGTTCACTCCTTTGTTTTGACAAACTGTATATTGAGTCATATCCTCGTTATATTTTCGAGTTTGACAGCTTGAAATTCTTTTTTTATTTCCTCTTGAGGTCTGGAAGGAATGAACCCCTCCACAAATACCGCAAATAATGAGACCAGAGAATTTATGTTTACCAAGTTTCATAGAGGGCGGTCTGGAATTTCTTTTCTCCTTAATTACTTGAACTTGTTCCCAGTCTTCCTGAGAAATAAGAGCTTCATGAGTATTTTCAACCAGAATTTGCTCCTCCTTTTTTGTCTTCTTTGTTACTCTTTTTCCCTCAACTTTCTTTTGAGTAGTTTTTCCATATAGTGAATGACCAGCATAAACCGGATTATTAAGTAGTCGAGAAACTCCAGCAGGAGTCCAAATGAGACCAACAGAGGTCACAATATTTTCATGATCAAACTTGAAAGCAATGTCCTTTGTTGACATTCCCTCAAGGTAAAACTTAAATATTTTTTTAATAACCAGAGCGTCCTCACTTGGTTCGAGTTTCTTTGTCTCCTTGTTATACCTATAACCCACTGGATTTTTCTTTCCTAACCAATTCCCTTGTTTTGCTGATTGCCTGGTTCCTCGAACGAGACGCTTTTTAATTTGTTGGTATTCTGATTTTGCTATTACGGACATAAAGTCTGAAAACATGTCGTCAGACTCATTTGAAAAGTCAAAGGTTTTTGATGGAGTAACAACGAGAACTCTAGCATTAACCAAGAGCATTTTTATTTGGCCAAAGTGAATGACATTCCTTGAAAGTCGGTCAAGGTCAGCTACCACAACAGCGTCAAAATAAAAGAGATTGACTTTATCCAGCATTTTTTGAAGTTCCTCACGTTCCTCTAGTTCTTGACTGGAACCAACCTCTTTGAAGAGCTCCCAACTCCAGTTGTTTTTCTCACAAAGGTCAATAAGGACCGCTTGTTGACGATTCAAAGTTTCCTCCGTCTCCTCTTCACGACTTTTCCGAACATATACAGCAACTTTTGAAATTTTCTTTTCCATTTAAGCTATCTCCTTGGTTAATTCAACATATATATACCTTATTTTGTGACGTTGCAGAATATACTTAAATTGTAAATTAACCAAAGATGCCACTCCTGAGCAATTAAAAGCGGCAGGGCTTTCAGAGCATTACGCGGATCATGATAGTGCCCTTTTTTATCATAATGCAGCAGGTGTCCCTTTTACGGCAACCTATATCCAAGCAAAAGGAGACCCAATCGCTGACCTTTATGAAGATATTGCGGCGGAAGAAAAAGCCCGAGCCACCTACCAATGGATTATCAATATGAGTGACGATCCGGATTTGAATGATGGTCTCAGGTTTTTGAGGGAAAGAGAAATCATTCACTCCCAACGGTTCCGTGAAGCAGTTGAAATCTTAAAGGATGAAAAGGGAAAAAAGAAAATATTTTAACTAGGAAGCAGTTGGACCTGCTTCTTATTTTTTTTCATGGTACAGGTTAATATCATAGGCTTTTTTCATCACATCAAAGACAATGTGCCTATTATTCCACTGTTCTTCTTTTTTCCATAAGTCTTTACTCCGATCTACAATTTCACAGCGGAGTTCTTGGTATTCTTTTTCTTTCTTTTCCTTTTGCTGTTTCAATACATTCATAGAACCGTATCCTATAATTGTAAGAGCTAATAATACTATATTCACCTGATCATTCACCGAAGCTGTGAACATGGCCATGAATGAATAGGAATAATACTTGGCTATTGTAAAATAAAAATACACGAAATAAATAAGTGCCAATAACAAAGTGGCATATATTGAAATAAAATGCTTTTTTTCCGCCTTATCAAATTTATCCTTCCGTTTCCTAACATTCTCGAGCATTTGCTTTGTAGCTTCATCTGTATATTCCAAAGATTGAATCGGAGAATCCATCACTATCCCTCCATTTCTCCCTACATACTTATGAGCTTGTCTCTCTTTTTATGTATAAAAAAAACCGATAATTTAATCGGTTTTGGTTATTGGTTGAGCGGAATTTTCAAGACTTGCCCTTCTGTTAATTGGT
This sequence comes from Bacillus sp. JJ1764, assembly GCF_036962145.1. Lineage (NCBI taxonomy): Bacteria > Bacillati > Bacillota > Bacilli > Caryophanales > Bacillaceae > Bacillus > Bacillus sp. JJ1764. The sequence goes on from NZ_JBALNY010000039.1 coordinate 23,566, forward strand.
CGCCTTGAAGTTGGTTGGCTCGCTTAATGATGTCCATCCCAGTTTGTGATCGATAATATTTCATGGCAATACCAAATAAAGTTTCTTTTGCCCTTACGGTATGGTATACAACTTTACTTGTTTGTTGTGGAGCTGGTTTTGGTTGAGGCTTTACAACTACCTTTTGTGGTGTACTATTTTTGTCCGAACCGCCGAAATTAGCCCCACCTTGATTGGAAACCTCTCCGGTATTTGGTGGCGCTGTTTCTGATTGGATTTGACTGTTCTCATCCTCTTTACCAACCGGGGTGTTTTCTGTTTTTCTTTGATCTTTTATCTTTTTTTCTTTGGTAGTTTCCAAATTCACCGTTTCATATCCAACATGTTCCCCTGATGTTTTAACCGCATTTGAAATTTTATGTCCATCCCGATAGAAAATAACACTGAAAATAATGACAGGAAGGAGAAAAAAGAATAACACTAGTAACCTGATCACTGGATATTTAACTTTCCATTTCATTTTCTTTTTCTTATTGCGATGCAGCTGTTCCCTTGGAGGCAGCGGGTCCATATTTTCAACTGTATGATTAGTATTGCCATTTATTTCTTTCACTTTTTGTCTTAAGCTTTCTGCTTGATCTCTATATTGATCTTCTTTATTCATAAACCCCAACTCCTTTATCACAAAAATCATTTCCTAGATCTGAACTTTATATAGACCCCTAATAAAAAATCAATAATAAAATGCATAACGATTGTAACAGCTAAATTATTAGTCCACTCGTACACGAAGCCAATCAATAAGCTTAGGGAAACGATATTAACAAATAAAAACCAATTAAATAGATAACGATAGTGTATGATGGCAAAAATTAAACTTGCCCAAATAAGTCCCACTTTCGTTTGAATGATTCCTCGAAACAATAATTCCTCACTAAATGCAACAAAAAAAGCGATAAAGAAAATGTGAAATACATTTCGATTTTTAAAAATTCGTTCGTTTAATCCCCCATCATCATAATAAGAAGCAGGTAACCATTTCATTAGAACCGCATCTATCATGACAACCACAATTCCGAGAGACAAACCTATCGTTATAATTTTACTGTCATGTATGCGAAACTGATTAAAATAGGAGAAATGATCATAAAAGAGCCAGCCCAAAATGAATGAAGCAATCAACAGAATGATCTGTGTCAGATAGAGATGAAAAAGCAGTTCCCGATCCGTTAAACCTGAAATTAGTTCATTATATTTCGTTTTCATTTGTTTTACCCACTATTAATTAATAATTTTGCAAGATATTCTTTCCATGTTTCTGCTACTTTTCTTTCCTGCACATTGTGATTCATCGCTTGGTAATCCGTAAGTTCCAGCCCACAAAAATCACAGCAAGACGTTACCTTTTCCTCCACTATTTCATCGAAGAATTCCAATATGAGTTCTCTTCTGCATCGTTTTGCCAAGATCCAATTTTTCATATAGAATATTTGGTCCTTTTTAACAGCCAATCGCTCATAAACAAACTTCAATATTTTCTCTTTTAAGCGATCATTTGAATCTTCCAATGAAGATTCGTTAAAGAAACCCTCCATAATTCTCCATTGTACTTCCGTAAATCCCCCAAGTTCCTTTAAATGAGCATGTAGCTCAGAACCGTCCACTTTAGAAATTTCCCTAAAAAGCCAATCAATTTGCTGCGGAGATGGCAGTTCTCCTTCCACCAATTGAAGAGGGATCTGTTCATCCCCTGGTGTATATAACAAAATCGCGATACTCGGTTTACCGTCACGTCCTGCTCTTCCGATTTCTTGTAAATATGACTCTAATGTCATCGGCATGTGGAAATGGATAATAAATCGAATATTTTCCTTATTAACGCCCATTCCAAACGCACTTGTAGCACAAATAACATCAAGCTGATCATGAATAAATTGCTGTTGAATTAATACTCGGGTATTCTGGTCAAGACCGCTATGATAAGGACTTGCTTCACATATTCTCTGATCGGTCAATAGGGTTGCCATGGATTCAGCTGTTTTTTTACTGGAAAAATAAATAATGCCCGGCTTCGGTAGCTTAGACACCAACTCTAAAATTCGCTGCTCCTTTTCTTGGTATCCTGTTACTTCTTCCAAATATAATCCAATATTAGGACGATCAATGGATGAAATAACCTTTGAAACCTGTTTAAGGTCCAAAGACTGAATAATATCCTCCCGTACTTTGTCAGTTGCAGTAGCGGTAAGAGCAAGTGTTAATGGACTACCGAGTTGCCTGCGGATCACTCCAAGTTTGGAGTAATCTGGACGAAAGTCATATCCCCATTGTGAGATGCAATGGGCCTCATCGACTACAAATAAATCTATGGCTAGCTTTTGAAGCTTATGAATGATGTAGGGAATGGTTAGCATCTCAGGTGAAATAAATATATACTTATACTCATTTATATGATGAAGAACTCTATTTTTCTCATCTATAGACAGAAATGAATTTAGCGCCACTACTCTTTTTTCACCAAACCGTTTAAACTGCTCAACCTGATCAAGCATTAGTGATAGAAGTGGAGAAATGATTAAAATGTGTCCAGTTAGGACATAGCCTGGGAGATGGTAACATAATGTTTTACCAGTTCCGGTAGGGAGCATTGCCAACGTATGCTGTCCGGAAAGAATAGAGGTAATAACCTCCTTTTGTCCCGGTTTAAAGGAAGAATAGCCAAATTCCGTTTTTAATATTGTTTCTAAATCCATTATTGAACACCATACTTCGCCAAAACTAATCTGATTTGAAAGTAACTAGCTATTTTAACCTGGTCCTTAATATACTTGAGCTGTTTTGTGGTTAAACGCTTCGCCTGCTCTATAATCATTTCCTGTAATTCTTTATGAACATAGTCCTCAATCGAAAAATCATCTCTATGCAGGGCAATTTCTACAAGATGGTCTTCAATTGTACTCATTTTTAAATGACGTTCCGCCGCAATCATTTCAATTGAATAGCCTGATTTTAATAAATTCCAAGTTTTCCTTGTGGATTGAGTCATATCATTGTCCTGATCCAAACCATGCAAAAGAAAAGCTAGCAACGGAAAAGATAATAGATCACTTGAGATTTTTTGAATCATGAAATGTAGAATATTTAAGAAATCAAGATGGTAGTCCAGCGGGTCTAGATTTACTCGTTTCGCTGCTTGCAGAGATGTCAATCCAATCTGCCCGAATCCGGTTAGACGAAATACCATTAAAGAAGGGTTAATCTCACCAACCCCTTCGAAACAGCTGTTAATTTCAGAATAAAGTTCCGTTCCAAGTTCATGTCTTGAGACTTGAACTTGATGTACAACTTTTTTAAGCCAGTCTTGAATGTCCTTATTTTTTTGGATCGGAATATATCTGGTTTCTCCATAAGCAAAATGGGAAGCAACTTGAACAAATAAGGAAAGCCGCTCCCAAAAAACAGAGCTAATCTTTTGATATGTCCATCCATTTATAAATTTTAGTCCTGAAAAGCTTTCTAAAATCCCCTCTCCAATTTGTGAAGGAAGATATTTTTGTTCACCGCAAGTTGTTATCAATCGTTCTTCTTTCATTACTTGTATAAAGGAATCAAACTCATCCCTAGTTATCGTTTCGAAGATCCCAAAATACTTCTTTAGCCTAAATAAATGTGCGTCTTGAATGGTTTGCGCTGACTTTTTTCCATTAAACAGATGAAAGATGGAATAAACCGTCCTTTCATTATTCAATCTTTTTAGACAATCTAGTATAACTGATTTACATTGGTTCAACGCATACACATCCTTTCCGACAATATTCCCCAAATTCCTCTTTATTCTACCATGAAAAACGTTTTCTTGTTGTTCAAAATTGTAGAAGTGACCAAAATAAACCGTAACTGGGATAAATGTATTTTTCTATTGAAAAGTTGTCGATACAGTTTTACAATAGAAATGTGAAATTTGTTTTCCAATTCATGTTTGGAAAATAGGTAAGACAATTTTTGTTATTTAACTGGGAGGTTTTTTTCATGGCAAAGTATACAATTGTAGACAAGGAAACCTGCATCGCATGTGGTGCTTGTGGCGCAGCTGCTCCAGATATCTATGATTATGATGATGAGGGGATTGCATTTGTAACTCTTGACGATAACGAAGGTATTGTTGAAATTCCAGATGTATTAATCGATGATATGATGGACGCTTTTGAAGGTTGCCCAACTGATTCTATTAAGGTTGCTGACGAACCATTCGATGGCGATGCAACTAAATTCGAATAAGTAAAAGATATTGATAAAGCTACTACTCCTCACCATTTATGGTGAGGGTTTTTTATTTGTCTACAAAACAAAAGACAGCCAAGTTAAATGGCTGTCCTTAAACCTTTATGCGTTTTTTACAGGCGATAATTTTTGAATCCAAGACTGCATCCTTATAAATAGGAGCATAAATATAATAGACATCATTACACCTTTTAAGATATTAAAAGGAAGAATAGCAGGCACCACATAATTTCGCATATCCGGATAGTTTAATAGTGCTGTGTAGGCAGGCAAGATAATGAGGTAATTTAAAATACTCATCATGATAGCCATAATCACTGTACCTGCAATTAATGCAAGTGTCATACCCTTCCTTGTTTTAAGTTTGTTATAGACAAAATAGGTTGGTAATATAAACAGAATACCCGCTAAAAAGTTGGCTATATGCCCAACCGGAATTCCTGTCTGGCTTCCTGTTGCAATGTAATTCAGTATATTCTTGAAAAATTCAACTAAAATTCCCGCCACAGGGCCAAAAATTAATGTGGCAATCAGTGCAGGAATATCACTGAAATCGACAAACAAAAAATTCGGAAAAAGCGGTAACGGGAAATTTAACAACATGAGCAGATACGCGATACTACTGAGCATTCCAATCGATACCATTGCTTTTACCTTTGTGTTCTTCTTTTTCTTCATTTTCCTCTCTCCTTTTTTGATCCATCACGTTTAGGAAGAGAGGTTCAGCCGTCATCACCTTATAATAAAACTCCCTCAAGAAAAAACTTGAGGGAGTTAACAAGGCATGCTTAATAAACGTTCAAAACTATAAAATTTTGAGACGCTCGCAGAACCTCCATCTTCTCCCATCCAGACTATACTGTCGGCTTTGGAATCTCACCAAATCCTGCCTTGCGGCTCGCGGGCTCAAGAGTCGAACTCTAATACCGCCGATCGGGAATTTCACCCTGCCCCGAAGATAGATCGATATAAATTTACAACTTTATTATACTTAAAAGTAGTAGTTTTGTTAAGTAAAAAATGTTGAATCATTTTTTTGTATGGTAAAAGGCAAAAAAAATACCCGTGAAGCAACTACTTACACGGATTCATACCATTTATCGAATGGTCAGGATTTGATTGGGTTGAATCAAATCGGTTGTTAACCGATTGATTTCTTTTATTCTTGTAACTGTTACATTATTTTTTTGAGCAATGGATGACAATGTATCGCCTTGTTTGACTGTGTATTTTGTCGCTATATGATTCGTTATGGAAGGCGAAGTCTGCTGGACTTTTTGCGAACTTACCTCTACAATAGCTCCTTGAGCACTGGCAATGCCGCCCTTCACTAAATCCCCTACATCCGCCTTCCCAAGAATTCTTTCTGGATCAATGGCATTTCTCTTATCATAACTCCATTCTAACTGATGGGATTCAAAATGTAGGTGAGTTCCAGTAGCCTGTCCAGTTCTGCCCATACTTCCAATCATCTCACCTTGATTAACTGTTTGACCTTCAAACACATCACGTCTATTTAAATGGGCATATACTGTTACTAAGTTGCTAGGATGTTTAATGAAAACCACATTACCATATGTATTTGAAAAATAGGATTTTACTACTTGACCACGGTCCACTGCGAGGACAGGGGTATTGATTTTGCCTGCTATATCAATGCCTTTATGTTTGCCATGTCTGGTCCCAAAGGTATCGGAAATTACGCCATCTGAAGGCCAGATCCATTGGTCATTACCACTAATTTCGGAAGGACCTGCTGCATCTGTATGCCTCCCTCCCAAAAATAGCAGACTGACACATAGTGCCATGATAATCGCAATCAGAAACCTTCTTATGTAATCACGCAAAACTGTCTCCTCCTTATAACTTGTCCTTTCCTACGATATGTTCCAACCCTTACATTTAGACCATTTGTAGAGGAAAGTAATTCCCTGACCATACTTGTTATAATTTGGAGTACATCCCCTTTTTATGCAAAAAAAATCAACCTGGTTTTTTTGGTTGATTTTTTTGTTAAGCCTATTCATTTAGATTCGGTGCCAGTGGTACCTTATTCTCTTTTAATAAATCAAATGGTCCTAGATGTTTTAAAGATGAATTCTTGACAACTACCTTATCTGCCCCAAATTCTTTAGCTGTAAGTAATAAAGCTTCAAAAGCCTTGGTTGCCAATTGACTGTCCTGTAATTTTTGATCTCCATTAATGGATACATATAAAACATGATCCGTCAGTGAAACATCATCAATTTGAATGGTTTGCGCTAAAGGACTCTTTAACCCTATTGGTTGATCCTTCCTCATTGCATCCAGGGCCGTATGAACATCACTGTAAGGTTTAGTTGAAGGTGTTAACAATGGCTGGCTACCATCATTTGGGAAATAGAAGAAGTAAGCATGCTGTTTGTCAAATTGAACATCTAGATGGTCAATGGTACCATAGTTGCCAAATTCAATTCCTGGTTTACCACCTGTTGAAAGTATGATTTTGGTAATATTGCTGTTTGAGGCAACGTCTTTTTTCAAAACTTGGAGAAAGCTTATTTCATTTGTTGATCCTTGACCATATTGGTGATCTGTTGGAACATCAACAATTAGAGCATTTTGCTTTTCATCCCAGCTCATATCGGCATTTAAAGGATAATAATCGGTCAATCCCAGGTCCGTTTCCTTTAGAACCTTCATTTTTTCCTTAAAAATATCAACCCACGATTGATCTTTTGCATTTTTTACAATCATTGAAATCGGAACAAGAAATTGTGCCTGTGCATCAGGAACCCAAAAAGTTAACACACTTTGCCATTCCCAACATCTTCATCATAGATGGCCGATTTTGCAGGTATTTTTTTAACCGGTTCCATCATTCTAGTTTCTAAATCGGACTGTTTTTCTTGAACGGGTAAACTTTTTTTCATCATTGTCTGATTTTCCGCTGTATCGTATTTCTGGCTGACTGTTGATTTTTCATCTGATGATTGATCCATTGAGTATTGATTACTATTCATGAATTTTGGAACTAGAAGAAAAAAAAGAAACAGGGCAGCCGCGGCAGCAATACCCGGAACAATCCATGCTGCGATTTTGCGCTTTTTTATCGGAAGATTCCGATATATGTCATGCGGATGGCGATAATCCTTGATTTCAGGCATTCTTCTTAAAAGTTCCACGAGCTCTTTATCGCTCCACTCTGACTTTTTCACTCTCTTGTCCCTCCTTTTCATAAAAAATTTCCATTTGCTTTCTTAAAATCTTCAATGAACGGTGCTGGGTTGTTTTTACTTTGCTTTCTGTCCACCCTAAAGTTTGTGCCGTTTCTGCTATAGATAAATCATGAATAAATCGCAATAGAACGACAGCTCTTTGATCGATTGTGCAATATTCCATGCATTTGTATACCCATTGTATTTCTTCGTTCTGCACAGTAATTTCTTCTGGAATGGGAAAATCATCTTTTACTTGAGTAGTGGACCAATCAAATTTATCAAGAATCTTTTCCTTCCAGCCTTTTTGTTTCCGGAAGAAGTCAATGGCAACGTTCCGTGCTATAGAAAATAGCCAGGTCTTTTCACTGCTTTTTCCTTCGAATCGGTTATATGATTTAAAGACTCTTATATAAACCTCTTGGACTAAATCCTCGGCTTGTTCGCGGTTTCTGACCATATAAAATAGAAATTGAAAGACGTCTTGATGATATTTTTGATAAAGTTCATCAAAAACGGAGTCCATGTATTTCCCTCCCCGTTCAACATATTAGTCGGAATCTATGTATAAAAAGTTTCACACATTACATATACTAGACTGTTTTCCATGAAAAAGGAAGAAATAATTTGACTCAAAAAAAGAACTTACCCCAGTAAGATGGTAAGTTCTAGATTAAAAGTAGTATCAATGTTTCCCGTGTATCAAGATGAGTCGGGAAATAGTTTGTTTTTTTTACGATTTTCGTGGGATGATGAAGGAAAATGTCGTTCCATGACCTATTTTACTGTGGACTGATATGTGTCCTTTATGGGCATCAATAATATTTTTGGCAATGGCTAGTCCAAGGCCTGTTCCTGATCTTCCTCTTGTTCTTGCTTTATCTGCCTTATAGAACCGCTCAAAAACAAATGGCAGATCATCTTCTGGAATACCTGAACCAGAATCTTCGACTTCTATTTTAATGCCTTTTTCCTCAAGTCCTGCTTTTAATTTAACTGTTCCGCCCTGTGGAGTATGTCTCATGGCATTATCTATTAGATTTGTCAACACCTGTTCAATCCGATCAGGATCAAACCTGATTGACGAGATCTCAGTTGGTATTTCTGCTGAAAGTAAAATACTGTTGTCTTTTGCCAAACCTTGAAATTTATGAATAATCCTGTTTAAAAATGAAGCAAGATCCACATCCTCTAGTGTTAATTGAATATGTCCCGCTTCCATTCTTGCAAGATCAAGCAACTCATTGACGAGACGGCCCATTCTTAACGATTCATCGTAGATGACCTTCGCCATTTCCCTTTTCTCTTCCTGAGATTCAGCGATATTATCCACAATTGCTTCACTATATCCTTGAAGCATGGAAATAGGCGTCCTAAGCTCATGGGACACATTAGCAATAAAGTCTTTTCTCATTTTTTCCAACTGTCTCTCTTCTGTCATATCCCTTAAAACCGCAACAGCTCCACGAATAAAGCGATTACTGTATAGTGGCGAAACTAGAATCACCCAATGTCTGCCTTGGAGAGAAATTTCTCCTATTTGTTCTTTTTCCGTGTCCACCGCTTCCTGAAAAAGTTCCATCACTTTGGAAGGAATCTCTTCCGCTTCTCCGCCATAACTACCCTTTTCATAATACCAGTATTGAAGGAATCGATCGGCTGGTGGATTGGTAATTAGTATGGTTCCATCACGATTAAAAGTAATAACTCCGTCTGCCATGCTGCTTAAAATACTGGAAAGCTGTTCCTTTTCCTGACTTAAGGCATTCATATTAAATTTTAATTGACGTCCCATCTGATTAAAGGCCGTTGCCAATTCCCCAATTTCATCATGGGTAAGAATCGGAACCTTCGTATCAAATTTTCCTCTAGCCACTTCAAATGCCGCTTCCCGCATTTTCCTTAATGGTGCTGTCACCCTGGTTGATAAAAAGAACGCAAAAATAGTTGTTAAAATAATAGCGACCCCAGCAACAAGCAAAATAAATTTTGTTGTCGATCTGGAAGTTTCCTGCATGACATCCAGGGATTGGTAAATAAACACAGCGCCATCCTTTTCACCAGTAAGATGCAGCGGCACCCCGATAATCGAGTAGTTGGCTTTTTGATCTGTTTGATTACTCTTTAAAGAAAGAGTAGAAATTTTCTCAACCGATGATTTCCCCTTAAACACTTTTGATAAAACCGGATCATGACGGATCTCACTAATGGATAATTTATGATCTTTCTCTGTGTTCGGAGAATAGTAGATTTCGTGATCATTTTTAATAATGACAACTTTTGTTACATCATCAATAATTTCCCAAGAAATTTCCAGACCTAAAGGCCATTTATTATCCTGATGTGATTCCAACACATCAGCAATTTTATCAGCTGTATTGGTTAATTCTGTTTTAGTTTCACTGATATTATTATTTTGAAAAAATTCAAGAAGCATTACAGTTAGAATAAATAAAACAAATGCTACTAAAAAAATGATGGTAAACCATAATTTACCTACTACACTTCGCAAAAAGGTCATTCATTAACAACCTCGAATTTATACCCCACTCCCCAAACTGTTACAATCATCCTAGCGGCTTGCTCAGATACTTTATTTAATTTTTCTCTTAACCGTTTTACATGGGTATCAACTGTTCGTAAATCACCAAAGAATTCGTAATGCCAAACTTCTTTTAACAATTGTTCACGATCAAACACCTTATCTGGAGCTTTTGCAAGGAAGTATAGTAATTCATATTCCTTTGGAGTTAAACTAACTTCTTTTCCATCTGCCGTTACTCTGTGGGCATCATTATCTATTGTTAAATGTGGAAATACAATGACATCCTTTGTAGTGGTTTCCGTTTGTAAGTAGCTAGTTTGTGATGATCTTCTAAGCAACGCTTTGACACGCAAAACAACCTCACGCGGACTAAACGGCTTTACAATATAATCATCGGTACCAACCTCAAAACCTTGTACTCGATTTACTTCTTCGCCTTTTGCTGTTAGCATGATGACCGGCGTAGCCTTCTTTTCCCTTAGTTCCCGACATACCTCTATGCCATCTTTTCCAGGCATCATTAAATCAAGGAGAATAACATCGTAATCATTTGCAAACGCTTTTGATAACGCTTCATTACCATCCTCTGCTTCATCAATAATAAACTCTTCTCTTTCCAAATACATTTTTAATAGGCGGCGAATTCTTTCTTCATCATCAACAACTAAAACTCTAACGTCTTTATCCATTAATAAATCCCCCCATGATGATTATTTTACAAAAAGGTGTAGTATTTTGCTATATTTTCACTGTAAATACTCGCATTAAAAGTGTCGAAAATTTGACAAATTAAAATTTTTTGAGGCAAAACTTTTTAAAAAGCCTCCACTCCTAAAAAGTGAAGGCTATATGGTTTATTATTCATTCCTATATCAAAATTATGAACCTGCATATGAATGTAATCCAGCAATGACTAAATTAACCGCTACTAAGTTAAACATAATAATGACAAACCCGATTACTGCTAACCAGGCTGACTTTTCACCATGCCATCCTTTCGATAGACGAAGATGCATAAAAGCTGCATAGAACAACCAAGTAATAAGCGCCCATACTTCTTTTGGATCCCATCCCCAAAAACGTGACCAGGCTACTTGGGCCCAAATCATCGCAAAGATTAATGCCCCTAATGTAAACACCGGAAATCCGATTAATACTGAACGATAACTAATCTCATCAACAAAATCAAGCTTTATATTTTTAACGAGCGGCTGAAGGGCAGCTGCAATGCGTTTTCTTAAAATGAGTCGGATTATACAATATAAGACAATACCGCCAAATAAGGACCAAATAACCGTATTTAATTTCTTAGCGTTAATATATGCCGGCATTTCAACAATTGGCTTAAAATCGTTTTCTGATTCCAGTTTTCCTTCATGTGGTCCGGTTAAAGCAGGCATCGTGTACTCCACTATTGCCTCATTATCGTGTTTATCAATCCATGTAAATTTCTCATGGTAACTTAGGGCTGAGAAAGTTGTAGATGCTGCAACAAATCCAAGAACTGTAACCAAGGCAAACATGACCACTTCAAGCCAAAAGGTTCTTTTGGATGACTTTGTTTGATCAATCGCTTTGACCAAATAAATCAGACCTGCGGCAAAACTAATAGCCAAAATTGCTTCTCCAATTGCTGCAGTTGTTACATGGATCTGAAGCCAGTAACTTTGCAACGCAGGGATGAGCGGTGTAATATCTCTAGGAAACATACTTGCATAGGCAATCACTAAGATTGCAACAGGCAATGTGAATAACCCAAGCAAAGTAGTTCTGTAAATAAAATAAATAACAATAAATGCCCCTACTAACGCCATGCCAAAGAATGTTGTAAATTCAAACATATTACTTACCGGGGCATGTCCGGCAGCAATCCATCTTGTAATAAAATAGCCAATTTGTGAACCAAAACCAATAATGGTCAAAAGAACCGCGATTTTCCCCCATCTGTTTGTGCCTTTATTTTCATCAGTGGTTTTCTTTGCTTTAATAGAACCACCAAAAAATAGCGTTGCTATTAGATAAAGTATAAAAGCGATAAACAACAAATTACTACTAAGCGATGCCAACTATTCTTCCTCCTTATCCCCTTTTTCCGAATGAAGTTGATCCTCGGGCAGGTTAAATTTTGTACCGGCTAAAACAACCTCCAGCTCCCGTTTTAAACCATACCAATTTTTATTTGTATGAGCAGCAATCCAGTGTTGTCCATTTTTCTTCTGAATCCAAATGCGGCGATGATTCCAATATGCACCTTGGACAACCCCAATCATAAATATGATTCCTCCCAAGATAATCACCCATATTGAAGAATCCTTTCGAACCGTAAATCCAGATACATTTTTCGTACTAATACCTCTAAAGGCCATTTTATACGTATTTTCTCCAAGTGGTTCGATGGTTTGTCTAATGGCAACAAAACTAGTTTCCCCTTTAGGTTTATCAGGTGTGATCATCCGAAATATAAAGGCGGGATTGTTTGGCACACGTGATTTCGTAGAAGGCTCCCCATTTTTAGCAAACTCAAAGTCAGGAAAATAATTAAGAATCTTGACTGAATATCCATTTCCTAACTCATAAACTTCTTTTGGGTTCCGAAGATTAATAGTCAGATTTCCGAAGGCTTCGTCCGTACCTTTTTTGATGAGTGAAAAAGTCATCGAATTCATTTCACTTCTAAAAGAAGACTGGTATACGGAGTAACCATCAAATGTTAATGGATGGTTAACCCGCACCTTAAAATCTTGCACTTCTTTCAGAGTCGGCTTCTCACCAGGCAGACTTTTCCCTTCGCGTTGATAGAGGGTGACATTGGACTGGTAATTTTTCACGACATTGCCTGCTTTATCAAGGGCCTTCTCAAAGGTTTTATCTTTATTTTTATCATAGTGTTGAAGAATGAACTGATTGTTTTTCAGATAAAATTTGTCTTTGGTTTCGGGAATTTGTGCAGTTTCTCCTTCCCTAACCCAAAGATTCTCATTTACGTAAAATCCAGGAATGAACCGAAGCATTGCCCCAAATAAGAATATAATTAAGCCCACATGGTTTACATATGGACCCCAGCGGGAAAAACGGCCTTTCTCCGCCAAAAGATCACCATTCTCTTCCCGAACATGATAGCGCTTATTTTTTAGCATCTTTTTTACAGTATCAAAGTCCGAAGGGTCGATTTGTCCACTTGTTCCAAATACACGCTGCCGTTTAAGGAAGCCCTCATGTCTCGTTACGTTTTGAGCTTTTAACGCTTTATAAAGTGGTACAACCCGGTCAAGGCTGCAAATAACCAAGGAAATACCTATCATGGCAATTAATAGCAAGTACCACCACGAACCATATAAATCATCAAGTCCCAGTTGATAATAGAGTTTTCCAAACCAGCCATACTCCTGTTCATAATACACCTCAGGAGGAAGGTCGATATACATTTTTTGCGGTAAAATCGTTCCTAGTATGGATGCAACTAGGGTGATAATAATTAGCCATACGCCAACCTTGACAGATGAAAAGAAATTCCAAACCTTATCAATGATTGACTTATTGTACGTCTGTGAACGGCGTGCACTGCCTTCATAGCGCATGTCCAATAATTGCCTGTTAGCCATATCATACTGCTCATCGAGAACTTTTCCACAAGCTTCACATAATACGGTCCCATGGGGATTTACATGGCCGCATTCACATTTTACATCTTTCATCTTTAAAACTCCTTGCATCCCTAAGGTTTAATTTTCTCCATAAACTCCCTGACCATATATTCTGTCATCTCACCAGTATGGTATTTAACTACTTTTCCGTTTTTATCAATAAGAAATGTAGCTGGAAGCGGATCAATACCATAGGCTGTCATGACTTCCTTATCTTGATCGATCATGATTGGAAAATCGAGTTTATATCGGTCTCTGAATTGCTTTACAGCTAACTCTGACTCTTGAATATCAACAGTCAAAACCTGAATCCCCTGATCTTTAAACTGATGGTATTGACTGTTGATATAGGGCATTTCTTTTTTACATGGAGGGCACCACGTTCCCCAAAAATTCAAGAAAACTCCCTGGCCCCGATAATCAGATAGGCGATGTTTATTTCCTTGTAAATCTACCAAAACAAAGTCGGGAGCTGTGTCACCCACCGCCACCTTTTGTTTTTGGTCTTTCGTCAAATTTGCATACAGCGAATACGCAACGGCAGCACCCAAAATGACTAAAATGATAGTCCTTATGACTAAACGCCGTTTTTTCATATAAAACCCTCCATTAAAAACATGACACAACTATACAAAATTATAGCATTTATAACATAAACACAGTGAATAACCAAGATATAAAATGTGACGTATTTATGAATTTTTCTTAGATGAATCCTGGGCAAGGGCTCTTAATTGCTTTACTTCATGCGGTGTTAGTTCCCTCGCTTCACCAGCTTTAAGACCTGAAAGGGTTAGGGATCCGTATTGTTCACGTTTTAATTTAATCACTTCATGACCAATGGCCTCAAACATTCTTCTTACTTGGCGATTTCGTCCTTCATGAATCTTCATTTCAACAATAGAGGTTTGCTTCTTATTGTCGGCAGATGTCAATTTGACTCGTGCCGGAGCTGTTTTACCATCTTCGAGTTTAATTCCTTTTTCTAATTTTCTAAGGTTTTCTTTTAATGGAATTCCTTTTATTTTCGCTACATACGTTTTTTCAATTTCATGTCTAGGGTGCATTAATAAATTAGCAAATTCACCATCGTTGGTTAGTAGCAACAATCCTGATGTATCGTAATCAAGACGGCCAATAGGAAAAATTCTTTCCTTTAATCCCGGGAAGAAATCAGTAACGACTTTTCTTCCTTTATCATCGCTGACACTTGAGATGACGCCGCGCGGCTTATAGAGTAAGAAATAGACAGGTACTTCTTTTTCAATTGGAATTTCATTCACTTCAACCTTATCAGATGAAGACACCTTGACTCCTAATTCTGTTATGACCTTGCCGTTTACTTTTACTCTTCCTTGTTTGATTAGTTCTTCTGCTTTTCTTCTAGAAGCAATGCCGGCACTGGCAATTACTTTTTGTAAACGTTCCATATATTCACCTCAAAATAATAATCCTCTTGACCAAAATAAACTTTTACCTAAAAAGTTTTGGTTAAAAAGCTTCCATTCTTGTCTACTGAATTATGACACAAATCCTTCACTTTTCAAAGCTTTGGGCATTATATAGGAAAAATAAAAAAGTAAGATCCATGTTAAAAGGAACTTACTCTTTTTAATGTATTTATTTCGCACCAAAAATTAACGCTACAACAAAGATGGACACGATAATTCCCACGACATCTGCCAGGAGCCCGACTTTTAGGGCGTCTCCCATTTTTTTGATTCCAACCGCACCAAAATAGACGGTTAAAACATAGAAGGTGGTGTCAGTGCTTCCTTGTAGTACGGATGCCAAGCGTCCGATAAAAGAGTCGGGTCCATATACGGAAATTAAGTCACTGGTCATGCCAAGGGCAGCTGTTCCGGAGATTGGTCTAATAAGTAATAATGGTACGATTTCAGCGGGCACTCCAATTGCGGTCATGAAGGGACGAAGCCAATTCATTAACGCTTCTAACGCACCTGATGCCCTGAATATGGAGATGGCCACTAGCATCCCCACAAGGAAAGGAATAATGGAAACTGCTATTTTAATGCCTTCTTTTCCTCCCTCAACAAAGCTTTCATAGGTAGGCACCTTTTTATAGGTTCCATACAATAAAATCGATCCGATGAGAACAGGGATAAAAGTTAATGAGACTAGCGAAATATACTCCATTCACCCTCACCTTTTTCGGCTTCTGCGATAATAAAAAAATCGATCTATAAGCACAGCCCCAATTGCCGAAAGGATGGTAGCAACAATGGTAGGTACAACAATTTCGGTAGGGGATGCGGAATGATAAGTCATTCGAATGGCGATTACCGTTGTCGGAATAATCGTAATGCTCGCTGTATTGATTGCCAGAAAGGTGATCATAGAACGGCTTGCTTCATTTTTTTCGCCATTTATTTTTTTTAATTCCTCCATAGCTTTAATGCCTAAAGGTGTAGCAGCGTTTCCCAATCCAAACATATTGGAAATCATATTGGAAAGCATATAACCCATTGCAGGGTGATTGGGCGGGACTTCCGGGAATAACCGCTTTACGGCTGGTCGGAAAAGTCTTGCTAATTTTTCAAGCAGCCCAGACTCCTCGGCAATTTTCATCATTCCTAACCAAAAAACTAACACACTAATTAGTCCAATACACAAGGTAACTGCTTCCTTCGCTCCATCAAAAACAGCTTTATTGACCTCTGCTATCGTCCCGTTAAACAGTGCAAAAATAATTCCTACTATGGTCATGAACACCCAAATATAATTAACCATGTGGATTCACACCAATGAATGAAAAAAATATGTCTTTTACATGATCTAAAAATCCCTGTTTCTTTCTTGGTATGTTTTCAAAATAGATTGGCGTTTCTTTAACTGCTCTGCCGTCTAAATAAACGACCGCTTTCCCAACAATTTTCTCATGTTTTTTAGAACGGTCCCAGTTTTTTTCCGGCTTGTTTAATTTATATTTTACCGTGAATTGTTTCATTTCCTTACTGGTAGCCGGAAAAGTAATGGAAGATTTAACGTATAATTGGTCATGATAATATTTAGGTTTTTCGATCGTAATTTTCCCTTTTGCCAAAACCTCTGCCATATCATAATGGTTAAACCCCGTTTCATACATAGAGATATGGTCATCCCAGTCGTTTGGATCATTTAAAGTTACAGCAATTAAATTCATGTCCCCGTTTGTCGCTGTTGTAACCAGGGTTCGTTTCGCAAGTTTGGTATACCCTGTTTTCCCCCCTGTACAATATTTATATTTTGACAATAGGCGATTTTTGTTTTTCCAGACCCGGTCCCAATTTTCCGTTGGATTCGGGGCCCGATGGACTTTTGTACCGGATATTTTTTGGAAGGTTTTGTTTTGCATGGCGTATCGCATTAAAATTGCCATATCATAAGCTGTTGAATAATGATCCTCATGATCATCAAGACCATGCGGATTGGAAAAATGACTATTAAGCATGCCAATTTCCCTGGCCTTTTGATTCATCAAATAGGCAAATCCATCCACACTTCCACCCAGGTATTCCGCTATTGCTACGGCTGTATCATTCCCAGATCGGAGCATCAACCCATAAACCAGATCCTCTAGTTTTATTTTTTCTCCCGGCTTTAAATAAACTGAAGACCCTTCAGCGTGTGTAGCATTTTCGCTCACCTTCACATATTTGTCCATTTTCCCTGATTCAATAGCTATGATCGCTGTCATGATTTTCGTAATACTAGCGATTCTCCTTTTTGTATGGGCATCTTTTTCGTAAAGGATGCGGCCGGAATTCTGTTCAATCAATACAGCACTTGCGGCACTAATTGAAGATGCGTTTGTGTTGACTGGATAGCTTGCAGCAAATAGTGTCACCATGAGGGAAAAAATAGTTAGCTTTAGAATCATTTTCATTCAATATACCTCGTCCCTCTTTTAATATATTTAAAGTGTATGCTGGACAAGGAGTGTTATGACTTTTTTCCGGATGAAACTTGATATTTCACTGATCAAACCAGCGGCCATTTCCTATCTGCTGCTTTTTCCAATCTAACGGTGACATCATGCCAATTCACTAGATTCCACCAATTCTCTACATATTGGGCACGATTATTTTTATATTGGAGATAGTAAGCGTGTTCCCATACATCAAGGACCAATAAGGGAACCGTATCCCATTGAGTGAGGAGCATATGTCGTTCTGTTTGAAGAATTTCTAAATGTCTGGCTCTCGGTGACCAGACCAAGATCGCCCACCCTCCACCTTCTACCTGTTTGGCAGCCTCGGTAAAATGGTTTTTAAATCCATCAAAGTCGCCAAAGTATGCTGTGATCTCTTCCCTTAACAGACCATACGGACTTCCGCCTCCATTTGGGCTCATATTGTTCCAAAAAATCGAATGCAAATAATGTCCTGAACCGTGAAAGGCCAGTTCTCTTGACCAATGCTTAACCATGGTAAAATCTTTTCTCTTTCTAGCTTCTTTTAAATTCAGCTCAGCCCGGTTTAAACCCTCCACATATGAACGATGATGCTTATCATGATGAAGTTGCATTATTTCCTCCGAAATAAACGGTTCTAATGAATTGTAGGGATAAGGAAGTTCTGGTAGAGTATGGCCACCAGGAGGAATTGGTTTTTCGACCAACCAAATCGTCCCCACTCCCTCCTCTTGTTTACGTTGGAAATAGGCCTCCATCTGTTCGTGAATATTTTCTGCCTTTACTTGAAGCCCAAGTAATTCATCATTTGTTAAATCACGTTTAGTTCCCTCAATCAATTCAGTAAATTCTTCAAGCTTTCCCCACAATTCCGAATCCTGCATAACATTTTTGGATTGGAGAAATTGTTTCATTTGCTCATTCCAAATGAACAAGTCATTAACATAACGACCAAAGCGATCCATTAAAATCCCTCATTCCCATTATATTTTTTCTAAATGTTATGAGAGAATTTTTTCCTTAGAACAAAGAAAGGCTGCCACACTTATGTATGACAGCCCCTCTATTTTATTTAGATTGAGTTATTTTAGTTCGGTAATCTGTTTCGTAATACTCCAATTCTTCTCTGATTCTTTGGAAGTCTCCCTCAAGGCTCTTAATCAATTGAACAACAGGCTCAGGAACATTACGATAATATTTAATGGAGTTCCTTCCTGTGTACGCGGATCGGCTATCCTCATACCAAGCATCATTTTTTGGTGAGAAAAATTCGTTGATACATTGGTGATAAATTCGATATAAGGTTTTCTCAGCGGCCGCTTTTTGAAAAGGTTCGCTCTGTAGAATAACCGAACATGCATCTAAGCCTTCTTCGCCATATACTACAAGCTTACGTAAATTTGAAAAAATCTGTTTTAAATATGTTTGATCTTCTTCCTGTTCAAGACCAAATTGAGAAATAGTTGCTTCATTTAAGAAGCCACCAATTGTTGAACTCGTTTTTGTCAGAAATTCTTTTACATCATTTAACTGTGTATGAACTAATGTATTTGCCATTGTTTACCCCTCCCGGTTATCTTGGTTATGCTATTTAGGCTGTTTGATAAATTCAAGCGGTGATGAAAGCTCATAGCCATTTTTTTGTTTAAGGGAAATAAAAATTTCTGGTAGTTTTTCAAAATCAATATCCTGAAAATAGGATGCAAATTCATATTTTGAATTTATATATACTCGTTTTCTTGCACGTAAACCCGGATTTTTTAATAAGCAAACAAGAGCTACGATATCCTTAAATGCCACCTCTAAGCCATCTTGAGTAATGATTGGATCACTTTGAAAAGGGGTAAATTCTTGAAAAGACTCATCAAAATATCTTACATATAAGACATGCAGCGTTTTTTCTTCGCCATTTTCTACAAAAGTCACTTCACTTCTGTTAAAAAAGTCCTCAGAAGTATTTGATTTTTCTTTTTCTAATTCATAGCCTCTGCATTGTTTTATGAACACCATAATCCCATCCTTTGCCGTCATCCTCAGTCTCTATACATTATAAATAAGAGTATTCTTATTTTATCATATATTTCTCGAATAGTTTGAAATTAGGAGTTAATTGTTTCTTGAAACTTCTCAAAAAACAAATCGGCTTCTTCCTGAATAAATTCTTCTTCGACCTTTTCAGGAAGCGGTGGAAGTTCGTTTAAGTTTTTTAAGCCAAAATAATCAAGGAATTCTTTGGACGTCCCATATAAATACGCTCTGCCCGTTCCTTCTGCACGGCCAACTTCTTTAATTAACGCTTTTGCCATTAGTGTGTTGATGGGTCTTTCCGTTTTGACCCCACGAATTTCCTCGATTTCAGTCCTAGTAATCGGTTGCTTATAAGCAATAATCGCCAGTGTTTCTAGTGCTGCCTGTGACAATGTCGTTGTATTTGGGGAATCTACCAGCTTTTTTAAATAATTGGCGTTTACCTTTTTGGTAGCAAGTTGATAGGAACCAGCCAACTGAACAATCATAATGCCACGATTCGAATCTGTTTCATACTGTCTGTTTAACTCGTCGACTACTTCATTTGCTTTAAACTCGTCAATTTCCATGACTTCTGCTATTTGCTTTAAAGACAGTCCCTCGTCACCTGCTGCAAACAGCAGGCTCTCTAGGATACTCGTCCAATTAATGAGTTCCAATAATATCTGCCCCTTTCTTAACTGCCTGAATGAAAATATCTGCAAAATTCCCCTGTTGTTGGGCATCAACTTCATTTCTTTTCATTAATTCTAAAATGGCTAAAAAAGTCACAACAATATGATCCTTTGTAGGGTATGGAAATAAGTCATAAAACTTCTTTCGGCCATTGAGCTGTTTTAATTCAACCATAATCTCTGACATTCTGGTCTCAATTGAAATTTCCTGACGGGTAATTTTTGTTGCCAATGGCTTTTGTAATTTTTTCCTACGCATTAATTTTTGGAAAGCTGCTAGCATATCGTAAAGAGAAACATTGACCTCTGTTCTTGAAGGTTGTATGTCCTTTGTAAAATCTGATAAATCACTAGGTGGTTTTGTGAACATTAAACCACGTTCCTCTTCCAACACTTTCAAGTCATGAGCTGCCTCTTTATATTTTCGATATTCAATTAACCGTTCAACCAGCTCTTCACGTGGATCTTCTTCAAGTGATAGATCTAAGTCCTCGTCGGTTATGTTTTCCTCATGTTTTGGCAGAAGCATTTTACTTTTAATTGCTAATAAGGTAGCAGCCATTACTAAGAATTCACTGGCAACATCCAGCTTAAGTTCATTCATGGTTTTAATATAGTCAAGATATTGCTCTGTAATTTGGGCCACTGGGATATCATAAATATCAATCTCCAAACGGTTTATTAAATGAAGCAATAAATCTAACGGCCCTTCAAAGGCATCAATTTTTACTTGATACGGCATTACTTTTCACCAAAATTCTAAATAAATGATGTTTCTTGTAGATATTGAGCTATTTCTAGTATAGAGGATTCATCAAGGTTATCCAATAGAAAATTCGCCCGTGTATTGGCCATCTCCAAAAGATGTGATACGTGCCTATAACATTGGACAAATCCCCTACATATGATAACTGTGAAAAGAAAAATGAAACAGGAGGTAATCATAAATGGCTGATGGAGTAGGCTTCGGCGGCGGATTTGCCTTAATCGTCGTATTGTTCATTTTATTAATTATTGTAGGTGCAGCTTGGGTTTGGTAAAAGAATCATGAATGAAAGAGTCCGTTGTAGCGGGCTCTTTTATTTTGATATACACTTATTCCAAGTAAACACAGCATTTATATGGTAAACTTCAAGAAAACGATTGTCAGGGGAGAATTACTTGTATCCAAATGAGTATATCAGCTATTTAGTTCATTTTCACGGTGATCGTGATTATTTTGAATGCCATGAGATCCTTGAAGAGTATTGGAAGAATACGGAACCAGGGAATAAGGAATCCGTTTGGGTTGGACTGATTTTATTGGCGGTGTCGTGTTATCATCATCGTCGGGGGAATTTTGCAGGTGCTGTAAAAACATTGGAAAAGGCCATACCCATCTTTGAATCGAAACCAAATATGATTCAACAACTTGGCCTGAATTGTCATGACCTTAATCTGATGTTAAAGGAGCGACTTTCTGACATTAAGGATAGGCACATATACAAAAGCCTTAATCTTCCAATTGCGGATACTGCATTATTACAAACCTGTGTAAAACTGACAGAAATAAAAG
>NZ_JBALNY010000039.1:45402-55230 GCF_036962145.1 Bacillus sp. JJ1764
GCCCTTTTGTTTTGTTAACAAAAATCACAGCGTTCGATAAATGATGATGTTTGCTCATTGGAAATAATATTTTTATCGGGATACATTTCCTTTAGTTCTTTTACCATACGTTTGCCTATTCCTTGAAATCGATGTGATGGATTCACTGATATATGCTGAATTTCCATTTCGTTGGTATCCTGATAATTCTGAACTCCAATCAACCCGATTATGTCTTCTTCTTTCCATAGGAATAACTGGCGATTCTCTTCCGTTTCATATTCTTTCATGGTTTGCTGCAGCTTCTTTAAATCCTTTTCTGCTGGCATAAATGACAGCAAGCCCATGGCAATTTTTTCAAATGTTTTCTTATAGCGAATTAACATTTAGATCCCTCATTATATGAAATAAACCGTTAACATTAGGTTAAACAGTATTCTAGTTTTTCCCAATCCCTGAATCATAAACCTGCTTCATTATATGTAAATGAAATGATAAATGTTTCATTAATCAACATGATACATAAATATTAACAGTACATCAATAAAAAAAACACATTAATGCGGAGCAATGAGAGCCCAATAAATAATTCCCCAGATAATAGAAAGGCTGATTAAAATACCGAACAACATCCAATTTCTTTTTTTCATGAAGGTCCCCCGAATAAACAGTTGCTACTGAACATCATTCTACACTATATAACAAAAATAATCCATTTTCATCAAATTAAAACCTAATTTAGGAAAATTAATCATTCTATGAAACTTCTATTTTGGAATTTACGTTAATATTAATGGAATCGGTTATATTATGTAATAGAAATTATTTTTTGTAACTTGAGGAGGCTAACATGAAAAGAATATCGATTTTCATCCTTGCTGTAGTAATCCTGTTTAATCCGGTCCGGACTATGGCTGACATGGCTGAGGGTGACATGATTGTTACGTTGGGAGAAAATTTAACAGAAATGCAAAAAAATAGCCTGTTAGAAGAAATGGGGGCGCCAAAAGATGTCCAAATTGTAACAGTAACTAATCAGGAGGAACATCAATATTTAGGCAAATATGTGGCAAGTTCTTTAATTGGGACAAAGGCGATTTCTTCTTCAGCGGTTACGATTGCAGCAAAGGGATCGGGGATTAAGGTAAAAACCAAAAATATCAATTGGGTTACAGACGAAATGTATGTGAATGCCCTCATCACTGCGGGAGTGAAGGATGCTAACATTTATATCACTGCTCCCATTTCTGTTTCAGGGACAGCTGCTTTAACCGGAATTATTAAGGCCTATGAAATTTCAGCTGATAAAACAATCCCAGAAGATGTAAAACAGGCAGCAAATCAGGAAATGGTGGAAACGGCTAAATTGGGTGATGCCATTGGTCCTGAGAATGCAGCTGCCCTTATTGCTAAAGTTAAGCAAGAAATCGCTAAAGATAAGCCCAAAAATGATGCAGAATTACGTCAAATCATTGAGCAGGCTGCAAGCGATTTAAATGTTACTTTGACGGAAGATCAAATCCAACGATTGATGGACTTATTTAATAAGTTAAAGGGCTTGGATATTGACTGGGGACAAGTTAGCGATCAGCTTAATAAAGCCAAAGACCAAATCTCAAAATTCCTGCAGTCAGATGAGGGACAAGGATTTTTAGACAAGATGAAGCAATTTTTCATTTGGTTAATTGACGCGATTAAATCTATTTTCTCATAATTCAAAAAGGGTGTCCCTAAAGTTGAACTTTTCGAGGCACCCTTTTTTATGAAACGTTCTTTGTACTAGTCTGTTGATTTCCGCTCAAGGCACTTCGCGCACCTTAGTGCGTTGCGGTGAGCCTCCTCGGCGCTTAGTGCCTGCAGGGTCTCTCCTGCACCGTACTTTCGCAGGACATTGAATTTCATCCTTGAATTCGCCCACGCACGAAGGAAATGCGTNNCCGCTCCAATCAACAGAGCGGAAAATATTAAGTTTACTTTCTACAAAAAAACTGACTCAAAAAGCTACATTACCCCCTTTTGAGTCAGTCTCCATTTATTTTAGTGGCAAATCCAGTTTTACTAAATCTGCGTAAGTTTCTCTTTTTACTACTAGTGTTACCTGACCGTTCTCTACAAAGACTACGGCTGGTCTTGGAATACGGTTATAGTTGTTTGCCATGGAATAACCGTAGGCTCCGGTACAGAAGACCGCTAGTATGTCTTCTTCAGCTGATTGCGGCAAAGGTAGATCCCAAATCAACATATCCCCTGATTCACAGCATTTACCTGCTATGGAAACAGTCTCTTCTGACTGTGCTAATGGACGATTTGCATACACAGCCTCATATTTAGCCTGATAGAGAGAGGGACGAATATTATCACTCATGCCGCCATCGACTGCAAGATATTTTCTGACACCAGGCACATCTTTGGAAGAACCGGTATGATATAACGTGATTCCCGCATCTCCCACCATTGAACGCCCCGGTTCAATCCAAATTTCCGGCATCGAAAGCTGATATTGTTCTGTCAGCTTTTTTACTTCTTTGATAATTTCACTAACATATTGGGAAGGTTGAATAGGCTCATCTTCCTTTGTATATCGGATACCAAAGCCACCGCCTAAATTTAACACCTGGGCTTCAAAAGAAAACTTATGATTCCAATCGGCCATCTTTTCAACTATTTTTTGAGCAGCAAGTAAAAAGCCAGTTGTTTCAAAGATTTGGGAGCCAATGTGGCAATGAAGGCCTAAAACATTAAACTGGTGAAATGTTAATACTTCAGCTAAAGCTTGCTCCGCCTGACCGTTTTGAAGATCAAAGCCAAATTTAGAATCCTCCTGCCCCGTCAAAATATAATCATGTGTATGGGCCTCAATTCCCGGAGTAATTCTCAATAAAATATTTACATTCACATTTTTTTCATGACAGATCTCTTTTAATAGACCGATTTCATAAAAATTATCTACAACAATACAGCCGATTCGGCTATCCAATGCCATTTCTAGTTCTTCTCGGCTTTTGTTATTACCATGAAAATGGATTTTCTCAGGTGGAAATCCAGCAGCAATAGCTGTATATAATTCCCCTCCAGAGACTACATCTAATGATAATTCTTCTTCTTCTGCAAGCTGAACCATGGCTACTGTTGAAAAAGCTTTACTGGCATATGCAACTTGAAACTTTATATTTTGCTCAATAAAAGCTTGTTTAAAGGCGCGAGCTCTCTCTCTTATTAAAGCCACATCATATACATATAAAGGAGTACCAAATTTAGTTGCCAGTTCGACGGCGTCGACTCCTCCAATTTCCAAGTGGCCGTTTTTATTAACGCCTGTTGTCCCGTAAAAGTACATTCCCTTTCCCTCTCTCCATCACGACTACTACATCATATGTAGACAATCATAATAAATATAAACAAATAGACAGAATCTTAAATAGAAACTGCCTATTTTAAAAACTTTAGCCCTTTATTTAATTAAAATTACTTTAGCACAACTGTAAATTTTGCGCAATTTTTTTTAATGGGAATTTATCCATTAGGTGGCTGCCGATACCTGTTCCTTGGGTGAACTATACTTGGTCTAAGAACAGCACCCGGTATTGCCCTGCGAAAGATGATTTGTAAAAACCCTTTTGGTTCAAATGGAAGAAACGGCCATAAATAAGGTGTATTTAATGCTCTCATATTGACTAACAAAATGAGAAACAGCGTTGTACCAATAATAAATCCTGGAGTATGGAAAAAGGCGACTACCAGCATTAAAATCATTCTGGCAATTTTATTGGCCACACTCAATTCATAGCTTGGTGTCGTAAAGGTTCCAATCCCCGCAACTGCTACATATAATATGACTTCAGGTACAAATAACCCAACACTTATGGCAATTTGACCGATTAATACAGCAGCAATAAGTCCCATCGCTGTCGACAACGGTGTTGGTGTATGTATGGCAGCAATCCGTAAAAATTCAATTCCAAAATCAGCTAGGAACAGTTGAATGATAATTGGAATATTGGTTTGCTCATTTGGTCCGATAAAGGCCAACTTTTGCGGTAACAGAGAAGGTTCAAGTACAAATAGGAGCCATAACGGCAACATAAAAATAGAAGTTAATACACCCAAGAATCGGGTCCAACGAACAAATGTACCCATAGCTGGAGATTCCCGAAATTCTTCAGCATGTTGAACATGATGAAAATATGTTGTAGGGGTGATGATGACACTAGGTGAGGTATCGCAGTAGATCACCACATGTCCCTCTAAAATATGCGCAGCTGCAACATCTGCTCTCTCTGTATACCGTACTAAGGGATATGGGTTTGCTCCTTGTTTGACAATAAATTCTTCCAAAGTTTTGTCTGCCATCGGGATTCCGTCTATATTAATTTCGCTTAGTTCTTTTCTAAGGATATTTAGTAAATCCGGGTCCGCTACATCCTCTATATATCCGAGTGCCACATCAGTTTTAGAACGGACACCCACCTTGTGCATTTCGAAACGGAGCCGCTCATCCCGGATTCTCCTTCGCGTTAGCGCTGTGTTAAGGATAATATTTTCTACGAACCCGTCACGCGCTCCCCTTACCACCTTTTCTGTATCCGGTTCTTGCGGAGAACGCCCTGGATAACTTCGTACATCTACAATAAACGCGGTACTATGCCCTTCAACTACAACAGCAATTAGGCCTGACAATACTTGTGTCACTACCAAATCAAGTGTTTCTGCCTTATCGACTGATTGATTGACTAATCTATTTTCAATAATCTTAAAAACATCTGTTGAAAGCTTTTCATGATCGTTGATTTGGACAAGTTCTTCTATTAATTCAATAATAAATCTAGTATCACATAACCCGTTCACATAATAAATTTGGACTTCTTTTTTTAATATTTGCAACTTACGGACTCCGAAATCAAAGCTTACCCCAAGTCCGACCCGTTGTTTCATATAATTTTCAACTTCATGGACTGATTCCGGGATCGGCCATTTCTCTTCCTGCTTTTGTGTCATAAAAACCACTCCTTTCAAGGATAAGTTCAACAGCTTTCTCTGTAATCGGAGAACCTAGCTTATATGAATCATGTCTGGCCATTTTGCCGATATCCCCAATACCAACAATAATGGGGATATCCAATTCATCCAGACTATAGACTGTATCTCCATTTATTCTGCCAATTTCAAGTTCTGGTATACCATGTTTATCTACACCAAACGGGGTTAGATTACCGTCACGATCGATACAAACATCGACTCTTGTCCACTCCGCATGTCTAGATTTCGCCGCAACAGCAATTACCCCTAGAACTATAATATCTTTATGTAAGGCTACATATTTGAGGGCATTTTCACCGGCCCCCTCTCCAACCATTCCACTGTCATCGAACATTACCAAAACAGGGTCATTTTGTGCCTTTTTGATTAAATTCACTAATTCAGCACCAGTCAGTTTGGATGGATTTCCTTGAGACTTAGAAATGCAGCGTCCACCAATTTTCTTGGCAACCTGCTCCAGAGTCCTTTTGGTATATTCATCACCATCAGTAACTAATATGACACGCCTTTCTCTACTCATATTTGGTAGTCCTTTCTGGGTGATTTTTTAGTGATGGACAAAGTATAGCCATTGGAAAATGGATCCAAAAATTTTCCCTAGAACGATGGCCATAATTAAAATAACAATTTTTCCATCTAATCGAATCCGTTTTGCCAAAATCGGAAATACATTTAAAGCTTCGGTTAGTCCTGCTGCTAGCATGCCCACAAAGACGCCTCCGGCAAGACCCAATGGGATTAAAAAAAGGGCTGAAACATTGAAGGCAGGATCCCTTAAACTGGCAACAACCCCTGTAACAGCCCCAATAATAACGGACATTTCGTAATGATGAATCATTTTCATGGTTTTAGATAACTGGGTTAATCTTGGTATGACTCCTAGAACCGTCAGAAATGCAACAAACCCGGAACCAACTGCCAAGCCGCTTGCAAATCCCAGAAAAAGAGTGGCCAAAATTTTAATCGTCATAGACGCGTTTCATGCTTTCTTTATTTTCATGGATAATGACATAATTATCTAAATCCATTTGATAATTAAACATTTCTACTTCTAAAGGGCTTGGTTCGTCATTGATTCGTTTTTTAAAGACATGATTAAAAAATAAAATCATGCCTAACCCCAATCCAATGGAGTAAGGTATTTGAAATAGCAATGGTTTTACCTCTCGTTTTCCGGTAATGATGGTATATATTTTTTCCTGTACACTTTTCATGCTAACATCGTCATGAAAGTTCATTAGTGTCATGGCGGAGCCAAAAAATAATAGAAACCAAATTAAAAGAAAAAAAGGAATCGACACTCCTTTTTTCTTTGTCACTACCTCTACGATGGTTTGGGCAGGACCGATTGTTTGGACTTCTAAATCATGGTATTGAGCGGAAACCAATTTAATGACCTTCATAACATCGATAATGAGAATGTTACCATCGTGGTCTGATACTTGGTGAACAATCATTGAGGACAAATGGGGCAGCAAATCCTCTGCGGCAATAATTTGTGCCACATCTTTTAATAAAACATGATGATCTGGCCGGGTTTGAACTCGATTCCGCATGCGAATATAGATTGTTTTTTCCAAAACATTCACTTCCCACACAAAAATTCTCGTATCAGTAGTATGAGTAAAATTCCCTTTTTTTATGAAAAAAAGACCACATGGATTATAGATCCATATGGTCTTTCATTTGCTGTAAGATTTTTTTCTCTAATCTTGAAACCTGCACCTGTGAGATACCCAGTCTTAAGGCGACTTCTGATTGAGTTTGATCTTTGTAATATCGCAAATAAACAATCAGTCTTTCGCGTTCATCCAATTCCCGAATTGCCTCTTTTAAGGCAATTTTATCGAACCATTTCCCTTCATTCCCATCATCAATTTGGTCTAATAATGTGATAGGATCCCCATCATTTTCATAGACGGTTTCGTGAATAGATGAAGGTGTTCGACTTGCCTCTTGAGCGAGAATGACATCTTCAGGTGAAAGTTCAAGATGTGTTGAGATCTCATTAACTGTGGGTATCCTCCCCAGTGTTTTGGAAAGCTCATCTTTTGCTTTGCGAATTCTGTTTCCCATTTCCTTTAAGGAACGGCTGACCTTCACTGTCCCGTCGTCACGAATAAATCGTTGGATTTCACCAATGATCATCGGTACTGCGTATGTGGAAAATTTAACATCGTAAGATAGGTCAAACTTATCAACAGATTTTAACAGCCCGATACAACCAATTTGGAACAGATCATCAGGGTCGTACCCTCTATTTAGAAATCGTTGGACAACAGACCAGACAAGGCGCATATTTTTTTCGATTATTAAATCTCTGGCATCTTGGTTTCCTTCTTGACTCTTTTTAATGAGTTCCTTGACTTCCTGGTCCTTTAAGAATGTTTGATTTTGATTGTTCTTGACCTCCACATCCATTGGCAAGTCTCCTTAATTGCAAAGCATTTTGCTGGATTTTAAATGCTTCCTGAGTCTAACTTCGGTTCCTATACCTGGTTGTGAATGAACCTCTACCTCATCCATAAAATTTTCCATGATGGTGAAACCCATACCGGAACGTTCCAATTCCGGCTTCGTTGTAAATAATGGCTGTCGAGCTTCCTCCACATCAACAATTCCTAGTCCATTATCTTTAATGGACAGATTGATTAAGCTATCTTTAATTTCAACATGGATATAAACAACACCGTTTGCGTCATTTTCATAACCATGGATAATTGCATTTGTTACTGCCTCGGAAACAACTGTCTTAATCTCGGTCAGTTCATCCATAGTTGGGTCCAGTTGGGCAATAAATGCGGCAACAGTTACACGAGCAAATGATTCATTTTGACTTAAAGCACTGAATTGAAGGGTCATTTCATTCTTCATTCAGGCCACCCCCAATCTTTGCAATGCAAACTCTTCCGTCGGCTCCATTTTGATAATTTTAAACAGACCGGACATGTCGAATAGCCTTTGTATTGCAGGGGAAATTGCACAAACGACCATTTCACCGTGCACCTGTTTAATTTGTTTATATCGTCCTAAAATAACACCCAAACCAGAGCTATCCATGAAGGTTAGCTGTTCCAGATTCAAAACAATATGACGAATTCCATTCTTTTCAATCACAGCAGTAGATGATTCTCGAAGCTCGTCTGCTGTATGATGATCTAATTCACCGCTAAGACGAATACATAAAACGTCATGCCTTGTTTCTAGTTCAATGTTTAGACTCACTATCTCGGCCTCCTTAATCTTGTATAAGCAATAGCACAAAGGTGCTGCCGCTTTTCTAAGGTATAGTGAGTCAATTCGCCTTGTGTCCAATAAATTCCTTCCCATGATACAAAACTAGTTGT
This sequence comes from Bacillus sp. JJ1764, assembly GCF_036962145.1. Classification (NCBI taxonomy): domain Bacteria; kingdom Bacillati; phylum Bacillota; class Bacilli; order Caryophanales; family Bacillaceae; genus Bacillus; species Bacillus sp. JJ1764. Next base: position 53,766 of record NZ_JBALNY010000039.1, read on the forward strand.
AATTCGCTAAAAGAAGTGAAATCCCTTCGACATTCGACATTGGCATGGGTTTTATTTACCCGCTTTTGAAAACATTCCAAAAGCACGCTTATAAAGAGTCCACCAACTTGCCTCGTTTACATTTGATTTTGCAACAAGTGGACTTTCAAGAATCACTTTTCCATCCTGGATCAGCTTAATGGTCCCTACTTTATCTCCCTTATGGATGGGGGCATTAAGATTTTTTTGCATAATGACTTTACGTTTTACATTTTCCGTCTTTTCACCTTTTTTGGTTAACAATGAAAGGGGTTCACTTGTGACAGCCTTGACGGTTTTTTCCTGCCCCTTGCTGATTTTAGCTTCACCTATAGCCTGATTGCGCTTATAGATGGAATGAGTTTGATATTGACTAAAGGCATAATCAAGCATCTTGGTTACCTGAGCATTACGTTCCTTTGAGGTAGGAGCTCCAAACACCACGGCAATGACACGCATCCCATTTTTTTGAGCGGTGGCGGTTAGGCAATATTTTGCTTCCGCAGTAAAGCCCGTCTTTAATCCATCCACCCCAGGGTAGAAACGGACCAATTTATTGGTATTGACCAACCAAAACTTTTTATCGGTATTTTCTCTAAGATAAGCTTCATATAAACCCGTAAATTTAGTAATATCCTCGTATTTTAAAAGCTCTTTTGCCATGACTGCCATATCATGTGCTGAGCTATAATGCCCGCTTTCCGGCAGCCCAGTAGTATTTTTAAAGACTGTATTTTTTAAACCTAATTCCTTTACTTTTTGATTCATCATATCCACGAAGGCTTCCTCAGAACCGGCAATCCGTTCGGCCATGGCCACTGAAGCATCGTTTCCAGAACCAATGGCAATGCCTTTTAGCATTTCCTCGGTTGTCATTTCCTCACCGGGTTCAAGGAAAATTTGCGAACCACCCATGGAGGCCGCATATTCACTGGTACGGATTTTTTCCTTCCAGCTCAACTTCCCTTTATCAAGGGCATCCATGATTAATAACATCGTCATAATTTTTGTCATACTTGCTGGCGGAAGCTTCTCATTGCTATTTTTCTCATAAAGAACCTTCCCGGTATCACGTTCAATCAAGATGGCAGATCTGACACCTGCAACAATATCAGTTCCTTTTTTCTCCTCAGCCGCAAAAGCAGACGGAGCCCCTACACTGGAAAACATTAATAAAGTAATGATCAAATAGACCAATCGTTTCATTCGCATAACCCTCCATTCTGTATAGCCAACATTTTTTCCAAAAACAAATACTTTATACAATTATTTCCTGTTATTTTTTTACAAAAAGGCTGTGTTAAAGAACAGTGTTGATTTTTTACACTCTGTTGATTGGAGCGGAAGGTGCGAAGACTCCTCGAAAATGCTAACGCATTTCCTTCGTGCGTGGGCGAATTCTAGGAAGAAAATCAACGTCCTGTGGGAGTACGGTTCTGGAGAGACT
>NZ_JBALNY010000004.1:0-214 GCF_036962145.1 Bacillus sp. JJ1764
AGTATCCGAAACATAATGTCACCGCCACAGGCTATACAGCAGGTGCTGAATCAACCGGTAAAAGCCAAGGGCACCCTGAATACGGCATTACTTATTCAGGTGTAAAAGTAAAGCGAGATTTATTCTCTACCATCGCAGCTGATTTGGCGGTCTACCCAATTGGAACGATTTTGTTTATTCCCGAATACGGATATGGCGTTGTTGCGGATAAAGG
>NZ_JBALNY010000004.1:274-516 GCF_036962145.1 Bacillus sp. JJ1764
GGTGCAATCAAGGGCAACCGCCTTGACCTTTATTTTGAAACCGTAGAGGATGTCTATCGTGAATGGGGCAAAAAAACACTGGATGTCTACGTAGTACAAATGGGCAATGGGAAGCTGACTGAGGCCCAGCTGCAAGCCTTAAATGAAGACAAATCCCTGCAGGTCTTCCGCCAGCAGTTTATAAACTCAGAAAAAAGATAAACAGGCCGGGGTGCCTGTTTTTTTTATTGGGCAAATCTTGG
>NZ_JBALNY010000004.1:593-2488 GCF_036962145.1 Bacillus sp. JJ1764
GAAAAATAGCAAATAAAATAAACTTATTAGTTACTCGAAATAAATTCCCTTTTTGAGATATAATTAATTCGATATCTATTGGAGGTGGAAACAAACATGTTTCAGTTAAAACAGGACTTAGAGCTAACTGCTGAACATCAGGGCCTGGTGATTGGTCTTTTTGAAAAGGCAGAAAAGTTTTCGGGAAATTTAGCGTCTCTTGATCAAGCGTTTGAAGGTCAGCTGACAAAGCTTGTGAAATCAGGTGACATATCAGCCAAATTAAAATCTATCAGTAAAGTACATACCCTAGGAAAAATTGGACCTAAACGAATTTGGATTATTGGCCTCGGTAAAGAAAAAGAATTCACCTTTGATAAGTTGCGCCAGGCTTTTGGAAAGCTATTTAAAGAACTAAAGAATAACAAACAAGAAGAAACAGCAATTTATTTAGATACATTCCTATCTGAAAAGCATGACGCTTCGGACGCAGCCTATGCATTAAGCGAAGCCTTCGCCTTAGCTACCTATCAATTCGAAGGCTACCGCCAAAAATCCAATGAGCCGGAGAAACGTCTTGAGACCTTGACTGTTTATAGTCAGGCAGCTGCCGAAGAGGTTGAAGCATCCCTTTCTATCGGTTATGCCTTCGGAAAAGGCACCAATTCAGCAAGAACCTTAGTGAACACTCCAGGCAATATGTTAACCGCCACGGATATGGCTAACTATGCTACAGAACTGGCAGCCAAGTACAATTTCGAGTTGGAAATTTTGGATAAAGCTGAGATTGAAAAGCTTGGTATGGGTGCGTTTCTTGCGGTGAACCAGGGATCAGCAGAACCACCTAAAATGATTGTATTGAAATACCAAGGTAAAGACGAATGGAAGGATGTCATCGGACTTGTTGGCAAAGGAATTACCTTTGACACCGGTGGTTATTCCATTAAAACAAAAGCCGGTATTGTTGGCATGAAAACTGACATGGGCGGTGCTGCAGCTGTTTTAGGTGCTATGGAAATCCTCGGTGAGATTAGACCAGAACAGAACGTCGTTGCTGTAATTCCATCGACAGATAATATGATTAGCGGCAATGCGTTCAAACCAGATGATGTCATCACGTCCATGAACGGTAAAACCATTGAAGTGTTAAATACTGATGCCGAAGGACGTCTTGTCCTAGCAGATGCTGTTACGTATGCTAAGCATCATGGAGCTAATTATATCGTTGACGTGGCCACGTTAACTGGTGGTGTGATTACTGCTCTAGGTGTCAATACCACTGGTGCTATGACCAATCATGAACCGCTTTATGAGCAAGTTTTGGAAGCAGCGATGGAGGCCGGAGAACAAATGTGGCAATTGCCACTGTTTGAAAGTGAGAAAGAACGAGTGCGCAACAGTAAAGTTGCTGACTTAAACAATTCACCGGGCAGTGAAGGGCATGCCATTGTGGCAGGTGCGTTTATTGGTGAATTTGCTGAGGAAACCCCTTGGGTGCACTTGGATATTGCTGGCACTGCAACGTCAACTAAAGAGTATGATCTTGGTCCGGCAGGCGCTACCGGTGTCATGACCCGTACCCTTGCGCTCTTTGTAGAACGATTCGAGCCAATTGAAAAATAAACATGAGTCTAACCGCTTTTCGATTTGCCCACTCCAAACCCATCCTTTTCGCATATGAAGTAGTATAGGCAGATATGAAAAGGAGGTTTTGCCTTATGTACCCATACTATCGGAGTCCATATCCGGTACAAGATCAACGATTTATTGGTGGTTTATGGGGATGGCCATTGGCTATTGGGGGATTGAGCTTTCTAGGCGGATTAATTGGTGGCGGTTTAGGAGCATCCTTTGCGGCACGCCCATTCTATGGTGGTTTTGGTTATCCGGGCTTTGGCTATCCAGGTTTCGGTTAT
>NZ_JBALNY010000040.1:0-260 GCF_036962145.1 Bacillus sp. JJ1764
AATAGAAATACATAAATTTAATGGAAAACACGGCTTCAGTGACCCTTACTCTATCAAATATAATGAAATATCAGCCCAAAAAGCATTTAGTGAAACGGTAGAATTTATTAATAAACATTAATCAAAACAATAAAGGACATGTAAGTGTCTTTTTGACGTATCCTTAATGGAAATACATATATAAAAGTATTAAAGCAGTGTATTTCACAAGTGAAATCGCACTGCTTATTTTTTATTTAAGTATATAATTTTACCAGTTT
>NZ_JBALNY010000040.1:277-49012 GCF_036962145.1 Bacillus sp. JJ1764
AGTGAAATATGATTAACAAAGCTTAAATGAAACTGTAATTAATGACTTAAACTTCCTGATTTAAATTATATTTTAATAATTTTTGTTTGCTGTAAACTTTTTCAAAAAGAATTCCAGTTAAATAGTAGAACACAAGGCCAAAACAGATGTGAATAAGTGTAAATTGAGGACCGAATGAAGTGAATTCATACACTAAAACAGGTAATTTCACCGTTGACCAAGCTCCTAAGAAAAACACCATGTACCGAACACTTGCTCCTTTTTTCAATAAAAGAACGGCAATTGGGAATGCAATATAAAGGGGGCCAGCAGCTACTGTTGCTAATAATAAGGTGAAGAAGATGCCATAAATACCGGATTTTTCACCCATATATCGAATCAGTGTCTCTTTCTTTACCCACTGATCCAGTAACCCCACTAATAGAAATATTGGAGGAAGAAGTAATAGCATATCAAATATACTATTTCCAGTTAATTGAACTGCTTTTATAGCAGTGGTTTGATTCACTAATGTGGTTACTAACAGTGCAAGTAATAAGATAAAAAAGAACCGATATCTTTTTAGCTTTTTCATGTGATGATCACCCCAATCATCCATGCGAAAAGAAGAGACATCACAATGGCCGATAAGTTTCGAGTATATGCAAAACTTCGTCCAAATGTTTTTTGTTCAATGGGTAAAGTTATAAAACCGACAGACATCAATGTCGACATTAATACAGCTACTTGTGGAAGGGCAGCACCATTTTGAACTAATGTATGCCCGAGAGGAAAGACAATAAAGCTTGGAACTAAAGCTATTGAGCCAATAATGGTGGAATAAATGATACCTAGTAAGCCTGAATTTTCACCGATTATGGAAGATATTAGGGAGGGTGTCAATATAGACAATGTTAGCCCAATAAATAGCATAATCGCTAAAATATCTGGCAAAACATTTCGAAACATTTTCCATGAACCTAAGATGGCTGTCTTTGTTTTATGTTTGTCTTTCATGAAGGAAATTCCAAGATAAATAGTGGCGATAGAATAAAGAATCATTCCACTAATCATTATGATTGGCCTTCAATTCTTTATATTTTTCTAGGAAAAAAGATAAATTTTTCATTTTTTCTTCAATATCAATTTGGAAATCTTCTAGTTTTCGTTTTCCAACGGCCGTAATTTTATACATCCTTATCGGTTTATCTCGATCAGATGTATTCAAATATGACTCAACAGCACCTTCTTCCTCCAATTTTTTAAGTGTGCGATATAATATGGCACTATCAATAGGATTAATGGGGAGCTCTTCCTCACATTTTTGCAGAAGTTTCCCACCGTAATTATCTCCCTCTGTTAAAAACAGCAATAGAAATGCACCTGTATGTCTCCCGGTATGTTTCATGAAATAAATGACCTCCTAGTTTAAAGTATTTAATTTTATAATAATGTACTGTTAATAACACTATACTGTTGTTGACAGTATAGTGTCAAACTTTTTTTATGTCATTTATAAATTTGAAGAAATTGACTAAAAGGTATTTTTGATGACATGACAGTTTTTGGTTTCCCGCGACATACAAAATGTTAATTATGTCTGAAATGTTACATCTAATGAGGTTTTATCGTTTTCTAAGCACCTTTTATTGAATTTCGGATTGTTATTGAGTTTAAATAAGGTATAGAAAAGCATTTAGATTTCTTTACACCGCACTACTTGTGAACAATTTCAATGCCAATGCACGATTTGAGAGGAGAATTCTGCATGAATGAAGTGACTACTTTTTTAAATGGCAAGATTTTTACTGCCAATCCTAAACAACCATATGCGAGTGCCATGGTCGTACAGGGCGGGAAAATCAAATGGATTGGGGAGTCAAATGAACTAGAAAAAATGGAAGGAAACTTGGTTGATCTTCAAGGTCAAAGAGTTTTGCCGGGCTTGATTGATGCTCATATGCATCCGCTGTTTTTGGCAGGGGCTGCTAATCAAATTGCCTGTACTCCACCACTGGTCTATTCAATAGCTGATTTACAAGGGCAGATCCGTTTGGTCCGTGAATCTCATACGCGGGACAATTGGATTGAAGGTTGGGGATATGATGAAGGGAAGTTATTGGAGGGAAGAGCACCGAACCGTTGGGATTTGGATCAGGTCGCTCCAGACGTACCGGTAGTCATCACCCGAACTTGCACCCACATTATCTCGGTAAATAGCAAAGCATTAGAATTAGCAGGAATCACGAAGGATACGCCTGACCCACAAGGCGGAAAAATTGACCGTGATTTAAATGGTGAACCAACAGGAGTTTTACTTGAAAATGCTAAAGACCTTATCCTAAAAAAAATGCCGAAAAAAACGATAGAAGAAAATGCAGCCATGTTGGCTGAACTTAGCCCAGTATTATTATCACATGGTATTACAGGGATTACAGAACTGATGGGATTAAGGGAGCCCATTGATTATTTTGACATGTATCACTTGGCAAGTGAAAGAGGACTTAAACAACGTTCAGTTCTCTACTATATTTGGGATGAATTAAAAAATAATCCAATTATGAATAAAGAGAAACTCATTAGAGAAAACCAAATCCATATTGGCGGAGTAAAATTGTTTTCCGATGGGAGTGTATCGGGGCAAACAGCATGGGTGAATCCTCCCTTTTTAGGAGATGGGGAGAACTACGGCATTCAAACGACAACCAGTGAGGAACTATTAGCTGCGGCTAAAGCCGCAAAGCAAAATGATATTCAGCTTGTTGTCCATGCGATGGGTGAACAGGCCATAGATTTGATCGTTGATACCTTCTATGAAACTGAAGGTTGGATCTCGGACGGACCATCTATTAGAATTGAACATGCAGCAATGCCTACAGCAAAATCGATAAAAAGAGCTTCAGAAAAAGGAATTGCATTTGTTTCTCAACCCATCTTTATCTTTGCTGAAATTGAAAGTTATCTGAAAAACTTAGGGCATGAACGCACAAAACAAACTTATCCATTTAAATCCATGTTACAAGAAGGGATCAAGCTTGCTTTTTCTTCAGATGCACCGGCAACAGCCTGGGCGGATCCTGTTAATCCTTTTGTTGGCATGAAATCAGCTGTTACCCGCCATGCATATGATGGAACAGATACCGGACAAGATCAGAAACTAGACATCGAGACGGTTATTACGCTTTATACTCGTGAAGCACAGGAAATAACCCGGATTCCATCTGTGGGACAGTTGGCAGAAGGATATTATGCGGATTTCATTATTCTAAATCAAGATATTTTCAACATGCCTTCCGAGAGAATTGACCAGATTAAGGTTTTACATACATATATAGGTGGGAATTTAGTGTATTCTTTGGATGAATATCTGGCTGCTAAGGGTTGATAATAAATTGGTTGAATTATCAATAAAATTAATTGTATGATGAAAGGTAGAGTAGGGGATTCGTTAGAAATAGAATCCCCTATTTTTTTGAGAACGGAGGGCCAATCATGGGTAAGACGATTTATACAAACGGAGTGTTTCATACGTTAGACTCGAAGCATCCATTAGTAGAAACCGTTGTTGTAGAGAATGGAAAAATTGTGGATCTAGGTTCCCATCAGGATATGGTTTTACAGTGGGGAAGGAGCCATTCTACTGTAATTGACCTACAAGGAAAAACGGTGACTCCAGGCTTAATTGACAGTCATCTGCATTTATCGGGTGTGGCCTTTCATTTATTAGACTTGAACTTAACTGGTGTAACATCCAAACGAGAGATGCTTGATCGGATCAAGAAACGAGCTAGAACCGTAAAGCCCGGACATTGGCTTGTTGGTATGGGATGGGATGAAAATCAGTTTGATAGCGGGACCATTCCAACGATTGAAGAGTTAGATCAAGTGGCACCACATTGTCCCATCTATTTAAAACGTATTTGCCATCATGCCTTTTTAGTGAATAGCAAGGCTCTTGAAATAGCAAATTATCATCCTAACATTACAATACCTCAGGGTGGAAGCGTCGTTGTTGATTCTCTGACCCATCAACCTACTGGACTAATTTTGGAATCTGCTTCCAAACTATTTACAGCACATATCCCAGAAAAGACGTATGAAGAATTGAAAGACGGCCTGGCGCATGCAATGAAATTTGCAATTAAAAAAGGTTTAACTGGGGTACATACGAATGATCCTGCTTATTTAGGAGGTTTTGATCAGACCTATCAAATGTATGATGAATTAACTAATGGTGAGGGGATCGGACCTCGTTGCAATCTTTTAATTGATTTTCCGTATCTGGAACGCTTAAAAGAGCGAAGAATGCGAGCGGGTTATGGTAATGAGAAATTACAAATTGGGGCCATTAAAATGTTTGCTGATGGTGCATTTGGGGGAAGAACAGCCCTGCTATCCCTGCCATATCAGGATTCTCCGACACAATTGGGAAAAGCCATGCATGATCAGGAGACGCTGTATCAAATGGTGAAAAGTGTTCGAGAACGTAATATGCCAATTGCGGTCCATACGATTGGCGATCAAGCTTTGGAAAACGTTTTAAATATCCTGGATCAATTTCCACCGGTAGAGCATCGTGATCGTATCATCCATGTTTCATTGCTTAGAGCGGATTTAGTTTCTCGATTAGCAAAACCGAGTAGAATTGCTGATATTCAGCCAAGATTTATTGTGGGTGACTATCCATGGATTCTGGATAGAATAGGGGAGGAGAGGGAGGAATTCCTCTACGCTTGGAAAACATTACAAACTGCAGGTGTTATAAGCGCGGGTGGTTCAGATGCACCGGTTGAGCCAATCGATCCATTATTAGGCATTCATGCTGCTGTAACAAGGAGGGCGCCAGATGATCAACATAACGGATGGAACGAAAAAGAGAAATTATCGTTGTACGATGCTATTAAGCTATTTACATTAGGTGGAGCCTATGCGACCAATGAAGAACATGTGAAAGGGACGCTATCCAGAGGAAAATTCGCCGATATGACCGTGTTTTCGAAAAATCTGTTGAATTTGGAAGAACCGGATGAATTACTTCAAACCAATATTGAAATGACCATTATTGATGGAAAGATTCAGGAAGTGTAATTTTATTAAAAAATTTCTTCTGTCTCATTATCTTAAGTATACTAGGTTTTTGAGACGAGAGATATTTTTATTACTATAATTATATTATGTAAACTAATCAAAAAACTGTCATTCAACAGGGGATAACAGTTTTTTGATTAAGTACCTCTAATCTGCTTGTTCTTTTGGCATATCCATCTTATCAACAGCCGTTTTTAGATCATCATTCTTAATATGAGTATAAATCATCGTCGTTTGGATCGATGAATGGCCCAGCTGCCGCCTTAATTTCGGTACATCATTGATTTCAGCGTGGTATCTGGTTGCAAATGAATGCCGTAATTTATGTACTGATAATGATGGTTTACCGAATGCTGTTGCATATTTTTCAATCAGTTTTTCCACGGATCTCGCTGTAAGTCTGCGTGATTTTCCTTTTGGACCAATCGGTGCCGAAATAAATAATGCCTTATTAGATTTATCCACTTGGTATTTGGATGCTCTAATGGTCAAATAATCTTGCAAATCAGCCATTGCGATTTGGCTAAAAAACACATATTGTTCTTTATTTCCCTTACGGATAACCCGAACACAATACTTGCTAAAATCAATATCATCTAGATCAATGCCAACGAGTTCAGATAAACGCAATCCAGAACCTAAAATAAGAGAAACAATTGCTGTATCACGTTCTTTGTTTAATTGATGAAAGTTATATAGCTTTTTATTTTCTTTATGTAATTCACCATAATCATTGGCTACAAACAGTCTGAAACGTTCATATTCATCACCAAGCAGTATTTTTCCTTCCATTTTATTTGCCTTGGTTTCCATTGTTTCTTTAACTTCATTAAACTCGATCTTAGCCATAACATTACGGTTGATATACGGCTTTAAATCAGGGGTTTCAGCAATGTTTTGCAAATAATTAAATAAAGATTTTAATGCTGATAGTTTGCGATTGACGGTTAATTCCTTATTATCTAGTTCGTAATGCAGATAATTTAAGAAACTCTCAATCTCTAAAACCGTCATTTTTTCCAAACGCTCTAATGGTATATCCTTAATGGTTCCAGTCCATAAATTTTCGCTCACAATCCAATTAAAAAAGATTCTATAATCATGACAATAATTGAACAGCGATGCGGTGGAAAGTTTTCGTAATTTGTGATTAATAAATTCATCTACATACCAAGGCAGTTCATTAAGGATGGTTTGCAGCTTTTTAAAATCTTGCTGTTTGTTTTGATTACGCATAAAATTCACCTCATAAATGATATATTCGACGCCCCTTTTAAAATTCCTTCTTTAATTACGTCAAATTTATATTTTACGTAATTATCTTTTTGTAAGGTTATCACTCGCTCCTGTTCTGTATACATCTGCGTAATCATCATTTGATGATATTGCTGTACCCCAAGCACCCATTATAATCATCCACTTTTATTATATATTTTATTTTACCATTTTTTTGTACTATCCTCCCCCTTTACTTCAATAAGGAAAAGTCGATCCTTCTTTATTGAAGAATCTAACCACAAGAGTTTAAGTGCATTTCTTCATAATCTATTCATAATAGTACGAGTTAGTCCAACCATATTCTTTACCCTTATCAGCACACCATTTAAGAAATCCTTTTTTACCCGTGCTATTAAAAGCAATCCAGTCACTTAACAGATTCTTGTAATAATTTACACTTTCGCTAACATCCTTTTTACTTTCAACATCGATGATTTCTTTAGAGAGGTTTTCTATTTTCAGAACGGAGTCCTGATCCTCATAAATATCACCAAGGTACGCATCTTCAGAAATGTGGTGAAAAGAAAATTCAAGGGAATTAAAATAATAGTTTATGATCGCCAACAATACTCTTTGTTCACTCTTCCCACCAACCCTTAGTGCTGTTTCAAGGTGCGTCAAATGATTTTCGGATTTTAAGAATAACCCATACCATCTAAATGGTTGTGGGTCTTTTGGATCTTCAATTATCCAATCCTCAAGTATCGGTTTTAATACGTTTTCTTCTAGTGGGTGTACAAGTACATAGTGTATATCTTCTGATTCCTCGAACCATTTAAAAAGCCAATGAACAAATTCCTTTTTCTGTTTAGTTCGCCATCCATTTACCCCTTTGATAAATTCTTTAACGATTTAAAGGCATCTTTCCTAAGTCCCATATCTTTGAGGATGCAAAACTCCTTAAAAAACGGATAACTATCAGAATTTTTATCTTGGATTAAATTCGTGAGTATATTAGTCAAATTATTTACACCATCTTTCTTACAGTGAACGTTTCTCAATTTATTTTATTTGTAGAATGGGCATTTTAATTGGTTAATATCATCTGGTTGGGTCAGATCCACCCACCAATGAAATTCAAGTGGTTCAGCTCTATTTCTTGGTATTACCAAAATATAGAATGGAAAGTCAAATTTATTTTCTCTATATGGAATACCTCTATACATAAATTCCCTTTCTGTACCCGATTGGAATACTGACAACCAATTTTGAAAATTACTCGAAATCAAATGACTTATTAATCGATTGAATATCCAATTTATGGGGGCCGTACCCTCTCACACTCCATTTTCCACCAAATAAATGCTAATTCGTGGGGACAAATATCATCATTTTGTTTCGGAAATTACGAGATTTATGTTTTGAAGAATAGTATTTGGCATAAGTACATATAACAAATCTAACGGGATAGAAAGGGGATTTCGTTCGATGTTATCACTGAAGGAAAAAAAGGCGATTTTTCATTCGTTTAAGCTGAAGGAGAAGCAAATTAGTCATGGACGGGTTAATTTTGTCTATCCCGAGAGTAAGAAAAAAGGACAGGTCATTGCGACTCAATTGCACCATAGTGGCAATGGCTATGTTCTTGGGAAATACATGTCTTCGGAACTCATTCGTGATAAAGGATATAAGGTAGATGCGCGTGGATGGATTTCGATTAAGGATTTTTCAGAGGGAGAACTGATACAGGTCATCACGGATGCCATGGATTCCATGTCTGTGAGCTATAACAAGGCGGTGGGGGACAAAAAATCTGTAGCTGTAAACATTACGGAAACATCGAATAAGCAGGAAAAAAAAGAACCTACGATAAAGGTAATCAAGGTTTCAGAAGTTCCAGAAGAAACAAAGGAACCTCATGAGACGTCAATCCAATCAAAATCAGTACCACCGAAAAATCACCCCATCGAAGGAAAAGATCCCTATTTACAATATGAAAACTACTCCTGCTCCTATTTATTTGCCTGGGTAGGCCTAAGCTTGTCATTAATGGAAACCGGATTTCTACTATGGAGAAATGCCCTCCACAAATACGGAGACATCAAAACTCAAATAAAAAAATAACAAAGAAAAACGAATCCCCTGGCTGCAAATAACAGGGGATTCATAATTTGTAAATACATTACAATTTGTCCGTGTGGCGTGGACAAATTGGCCGCTTTTGTCTTTTTGCGGTGCCTGTCACCAACTTATTTTCACAGACTTGCTTTGGGATATAATGTATAATGTTACATATATTTTTGGTTTAGATCGTGTTTACATATGGGGGGGTTTATGGGTAGCAGGTGGTCGGTGTTGGCGTATGTGGTGGGTGCTGTGTGTTTTGTCATTAGTTGTTCGATCGCTGTGTTTTATGGGTATAAGGTGTTGACGCATCAGCTGCCAATAGAGAATAAGGTGCAGGCTAAGTATCAGTATCATTTTGTGCTGGTGCCGGAGGAACTTGATAATGAGTATTGGCGCCTGGTTGAAAAAGGAGCGAGGGCGGCTGCGATGCAAAACCATGTATTGCTGGAATATGTGGGTCCCGAGCAGGCGAATATCGATGATCATCTTAAGACGATCCAAATGTCAGCTGCTTCCAAGGTGGATGGCATTATGACCCAGGGGTTGAGCGATCAGCAGTTTACTCCGTTAATTAATCGCGTTGTGGAAAAAGGAATCCCTGTCATTACAGTTGATACAGACGCAGCTAATAGCAAACGTCTAGCATACATAGGAACAGATAATTATTTTTCAGGTTATATGGCCGGAAAGGCCTTGATTGCGGATACAAACGGTAAGGCCAATGTGGCCATTATTACTGGAAGTTTTTACAAAAACCATCAGCAGCAGCGGGTCAAAGGTTTTGAGGATGCAGTGAAATCAGAACCGGGAATCCATATAGTGGCTGAGGAGGAATCGAATATCAGCCGGGTAAGGGCCGCTGAAAAGGCGTATCAAATCTTACAAAGTCACCCTGAAGTAACCGCTTTCTTCGGGACGAGCGCCCTTGATGGTATCGGCATTGCCGAAGTTGTTGAAAAATACAAAAGTAAGGATCATCTATATATTATGGGGTTTGACAATCTTCCTGAAACGATCGCTTATATTCGTAAAGGAACGATTCAAGCTACCGTGGTGCAGCAGCCTTTTCAAATGGGCTACGATGCTGTCAATATGATGATTGATATTATAAAAGGTAGAGAGGTCCAGACGGTCGTTCACACAAATACAAGAATCATGCGGGCGAAGGATTTGACAAAGTTACAGCAGGAAGATTTGGAGGGGGTCCGCTAATGCTATTTCGTATCCGTTCTAAATTGTTGCTGTATTTTATTGTACTGGTTGTATTATTAACTTCAGTTGGCGTTATTTTTTACAAGAGCAGCGAAAAGGTAGTAGGAGAATATGATGATAGCTTTGAACGATTTCTCCTGCTTAACGATATTTCTCAACGAACCAATTTAATTACAGATAAGCTCCACGCCTATATTCTTGATAAAGAAGTGACCTATCTAAAGGATTATCGTAAAGAGAAAATCCTATTAATTAAAGATCAAAAAAAATTAAATCAAATGATGGATTCTGGTGATATCAGCCTCATAAACTATAAAAATATGATTGAGAGTTTTATAGACGAATGTGATGCAACTGTCGGGGCTTTTGAGGTGGACGATATTAACCGTTACTCTGACCATTTTAATGAAGTGTTAAATACCGCCTCATTTCTTCATGAAAGTACATTGGATATTTTAAATGATAAATTGACTCACTATCAGCAGTTCTACGAGCAAATGGATCAACAAAATCATTACTATCGACTAATGTCATTTGCCTTGTTCACAGCAGCATTTTTTCTAAGCACCCTGTTGGCTTTGTGGATTTCAGGCGGAATCACGAAACCAATTAGTCTTCTCTCTAAAGCGGCAAAAGAAATAGCAATTGGAAATTTAGCGGGTGAAGATATTAAAATATCCTCAAAGGATGAACTCAAGCCTTTAACAGAGACCTTTAATCAAATGAGGGCCAACCTTAGGCAGCTTGTCATGGAAATTAAGCAAAAATCTGAATTGGACAAGCTCTTAAAGGAATTAGAGTTAAAAAGCCTGCAAAATCAAATCAACCCGCATTTTCTGTTTAATACCTTAAACACGGTATCCAAGATGGCCTATTTGGAAGACGCAGACCAAACTTCTAGATTAATCGTTGCCGTTGCTGCCATACTCCGCTATAATTTGGGTGATTTTAATCGGGCCTCCACGCTTCAAGAGGAGGTAAGAATTGTCGAAGAGTACTTCTTTATTCAGCAAACTAGATTTGGGGAACGCATTCAATTTATCACAGAAATTGAAAAAGAATGTTTGGATATTGAAATTCCACGATTAATTCTGCAACCTTTAATTGAAAACGCCTTCATTCATGGGGTAGAATCCTATGAGGAAAAGGGTGAAATCCGCCTTCATATTTATCGGTGGGATCAGCAGATCAATGTGGAAGTGATTGATAATGGAAAAGGGATGTCTGAAACCGTAAAAAATAAACTGCTTCAATATTTGAACCCAGCAGATTCTGAACCGGATGAGTTAGTTGAGCTGCAAAAATCAAAAGGTCATTCCACAAGTATAGGGGTGAAAAATGTAATCAGAAGACTTCAGCTTTTTTATCAACGGAATGACATCGTAGCAATTGAATCGGAACCGGGAAAAGGAACGACTTTTAGATTGATGATACCTGCCAATGCCGCAAAAGGGGGAGGAGAATCTTGTTAAACATTCTCGTTGTTGATGATGAGGTTCTTGAGAGGAAGGCGTTAACAAAAATTATAAATAGCTCCAAAGAGGGCGTGACAGTCATTGGAGAGGCCCGAAATGGGAGAAAAGCAATTGAAATGGCTAAAACACTCCGTCCTGACCTAATTTTTATGGATATAAAAATGCCAGGAATAGATGGAGTGGAGGCCGTTAAGGAAATTAGAAAATTTGCACCAGATATTCGATTTATCATGGTGTCTGCCTTTAATACGTTTGAATATGCCAAGGAAGTCATGCAGCAAGGAGTAAAAGAATATATCTTAAAACCAAGTCGTACCGAAGATATTCTCGCCAGTTTAAA
This sequence comes from Bacillus sp. JJ1764, assembly GCF_036962145.1. NCBI lineage: Bacteria > Bacillati > Bacillota > Bacilli > Caryophanales > Bacillaceae > Bacillus > Bacillus sp. JJ1764. The sequence continues at coordinate 11,717 of NZ_JBALNY010000040.1, forward strand.
CCGGGTGGTTGACGAAATTAGGTCCGAACGCAGACATAAAATTGAACAGCAAAGTCTGATGGAGAATCTAAATCGAGCTGTTTCGATCGCTCAAAAGGAATGGGTTTCATCCATGATTCTAAACCAAATCCAAGATATTTCATTTGATGAATGGGGGGAATTATTGGGGATTGAGATTACTTCAGGATATGTGATGCTGTTCCTTATTGAACCTAAGGAAGGAACCGAAGTATCCTTGGCAGAGAAGCAGAATTGGTATTCATGGTTGAAGGGACACTTGAAATCGGCCCGGGAAAAGGAAGAAATCATGATTGGTCCGATGACAGAAAATCAGGTTCCAGTGCTGATTCTTTGTAAAAATACAACAGAAAAGTACCAACATAAATTAAATGCTCAATCGATCATCGATCAGATCTTCAACCAATTTATAAAGGGCCCTTTCCGTGCAGAATTAAAAATAGGGGTAGGCCTGCTCTATAAGCATGCCTATGAATTAAACCAATCCTATCATGATGCAGTTATGGCCATCGGACAATTGCAAAATTCTCCGCAGCGAAAATATATCATTTCGAATAAGCGGGATAACAAAGAAATCCCAATTATATCAGAGTTTTTAGAAATAGAGAAAAAATTGTTAGACTCCTTACGTCAAGGTGATGTAAATCAGGTTCTCCGTTTATTTGATACTCTTGTCACAAAACAGGCCGAAAAAGAAAAATGGAAAACACCTGTTTTCATTAAGGCTTTTGATGAATTGTTTATTTTGATTTCCCGCATGCTTCATGACCTTGGCATTAACTATCAGCAGTCCCCTACTTTCGATGCCACGGAAAATCAAAAGAAGACAGTAGAAAAAGCCAAATCGCATTTATTAGCGGTTGTCAACCATGTACAGGCTTGGCGGAATAATCATGCTAAAGGTATGCTTCAAAAAGCAAAGGAATTTATCGAGTCTCACTATTCAGATTCCATAACCTTAGAGCAGGTTGCTGAATACGTGGAACTAAGCCCGTTCTATTTTAGCAAATTATTTAAAGATCGGTTTGGCATGACCTTTATTGATTATTTGACAGAAATTAGAATTAATCGCGCAAAAACGGAAATGGAAAACCCCGGGAAGAGTTTAAAAGAGATTTGTTATTCAGTCGGTTACAGGGATCCCAATTACTTCTCCCGAGTATTTAAAAAGCAGACAGGATTATCGCCGTCTGAGTACCGCAAGGCGATTGTAAGTTAATATATTGTGAGAATACCAGCTTTTTTATTAGAGCTGGTATTTGTTTTTCAAAGGTCCTCTTAAACTGGGAGGTTGGTTTCCGCTTCAGGCACTTCGCTTTCCGCGGGCGTTCCGGGGAGCCTCCTCGTCGCTAGCGCCTGCGGGGTCTCCCCTGCCCCGTACTCCCGCAGGAGTCTACGTGCCTTCCGCTCCAATCAACCTGTTCTTTAAATATCCTATTCATAATTAGGATTATTTCAACAATATTTCAATCTTTGCAAAAAAGTCTAGAATATCACAATTTAATGCTATACTTTCGACCTATTGTAATAATTTTGCCCATGCTAACATGTATGTAAAGGCTTACAAGTTAAGCGCTTGCAACAGATGAATTTATAAAAAGGAGAATGATGACATGGGTAAAATGAAAAAAGGTTTAATTTTATCATTATCAGTAGCTTCTAGTATTCTACTAGCAACCGGCTGCAGTAGTTCTACAAGCAGCTCTGAAGGCAGCGGCAAGGACAGCAAACTTCCTGCCGTTGGTGCAACCATCTATAAGTTTGACGATAACTTCATGTCTTATGTACGCCGTGCCATGCAGGATGAAGCAAAAGGTAAAATTAATCTTATGCTGAACGACTCTCAAAATGACCAAATAAAACAAATCGAACAAGTAGATACATTGATTGCAAAAGGTGCAAAGTCATTAGCGATCAACTTGGTTGACCCTAAATCGGCTCAAACGATCATTGATAAAGCAAAACCAAAGGACATCCCGGTAATCTTCTTTAATAAAGAGCCGGATGCAAGCGTATTAAAAGGTTATGACAAAGCTTATTTTGTAGGAACAACTTCTTCTGAGTCAGGTGTCCTTCAGGGTGAAATGATTGCGAAAGCATGGGAAGCCAACAAAGACAAGTGGGATAAAAACCATGATGGCAAAATCCAATATGTATTATTAAAAGGTGAACCTGGACACCCTGATGCTGAAGCTCGTACAAAATATGCAGTTGAAACGGTAAAGGATAAAGGCATCGGCGTAGAAGAATTAGCAATGGATACAGCGATGTGGGATGCTACCAAGGCTACTGAAAAAATGGATGCATGGGTGGCAAAATACAGCGATAAGATTGAATTTGTTATTGCAAACAATGACGGTATGGCTCTAGGTGCCATTGCTTCTCTTGAAAAAGCAGGCTATTTCTCCGGCGACAAATTTATGCCGGTTGTAGGTGTTGACGCTATTCCAGAAGCACTTGAAATGATTGAAAATGGCAAGATGGTTGGTTCTGTTCTAAATGATGCGAAAAATCAAGGGAAAGCAACGATTCAGCTTGCTACAAATGCTGCAAACGGTAAAGACGTTTTAGATGGAACAGAGTGGAAGCTTGATGACTCTAAGGCTGTTCGCGTACCATACAAGATCATTACAAAAGACAACCTTCAAGAAGGTAAAGATGCTTATCAATAAGAATAGTAAAAGTGCCTAGTCCGGGGCTTTGACCCCTTAGTCCCCTAGACACTTAAGCTAACAATCAGAAATGCTAGCTTACTAGATCAAACAGCGCCTTTGTCCGGCCCAATCAGGGCAAGGCGCTCCTCGAACGAAGGAAAAGATGTAACTTTTCTTTCGTTCGGGGCTATACTCCGTTTGGAGCAGGACACCGTCCCAACTAGAAAAATGAAAATCTTTCATGTTGATATGAGAAGCCGGCTCTTCATGCATCTCATATTTTTTAATAGGATAGCGAGGAGGTTCGCTTATGTCAGAAGCCAATAAGGCCAATATTCTTGAAATGCTTAATATAACCAAACGTTTTCCCGGGGTGCTTGCCTTAAATAATGTTTCTCTGAAATTAAAGCCGGGATCCGTTCATGCCTTAATGGGGGAAAATGGTGCAGGGAAATCAACTTTAATGAAGTGTCTATTCGGTATTTATTCCATGGATGAAGGGAAAATCCTTCTAGATGGAAAAGAGGTGGTATTTACCAACTCCAAACAAGCTCTCGAAAATGGGGTTTCCATGGTGCACCAAGAATTAAACCAGGTTCGTCAACAAAGTGTTATGGATAATATTTGGCTCGGCCGTTATCCAAGAAAAGGCTTTTTTATCGATGAAAAGAAAATGTATGAAGAAACAAAGGAAATTTTTAAAAGTCTTGACATTAATATTGACCCACGAAGTAAAGTAGCCACATTATCCGTTTCTGAAATGCAGATGGTCGAAATTGCTAAGGCTGTCTCCTACAACTCGAAAATTATTGTAATGGATGAACCGACATCATCATTAACCGAGAATGAGGTCAATCATTTATTTAGGATTATTCGCAAACTTCAAAGTGAAAACGTAGCTATAATCTATATTTCTCACAAAATGGAGGAAATTCTTAAAATCTCTGATGAAGTAACGATCATGCGCGATGGTCAGTACATAGCCACGAAAAGTGCGAAGGAAATGACGACTGACGAAATTATCAAACTGATGGTAGGCCGTGATCTATCTCAGCGTTTTCCGGAAAAATTGAATCAGCCGGGGAATGTGATTTTAATAGTATCAAACCTGACTGCGGAAACACAGCCATCTTTTATTAATGTCAATTTCGAACTGAGGAAAGGGGAAATCCTTGGAATTGCAGGACTTGTTGGTTCGAAGCGGACTGAAATGGTTGAAGCGCTATTCGGGATTAGAGCGATTAATTCTGGAAAGATCGAGTTGCATGGCAAGGAGGTTAAAAATTCTTCACCACAGCATGCGATTAAAAATGGTTTTGCCCTTGTAACAGAAGAAAGAAGATCAACGGGAATTTTTCCGCAGCTAAGCATAAGCTTCAATTCGATTATTTCTAACTTATCACAATATAAAACAGGCGGGGTATTTCTATCAGATGCCAAGGTATACAGTGATACCCAATGGGTGATTGATTCGATGAAGGTCAAAACACCGACACAAAAAACCCCTATCGGAAGCCTTTCCGGCGGAAACCAGCAGAAGGTCATTATCGGCCGTTGGCTGTTAACAAAGCCTGAAATTTTACTGCTAGATGAGCCAACGAGAGGTATTGACGTCGGGGCAAAATTCGAAATTTATCAGTTAATTAACCAATTAGCTTCAGAAGGAAAAGGAATTATCATGATTTCATCCGAAATGCCTGAGCTTCTGGGAGTAACAGACAGAATTTTAGTTATGAGTAATGGAAAAGCGGCCGGAATCGTTGATACCAAAACAACTTCACAAGAAGAAATCATGCGATTGGCAGCTTTGTACTAGGAGGAGATTATATGAATAATCAGGCTTCATCAAAATCCACTATCACCAAATGGCTATTTGACAATGTAATTTATGTATTCTTAATCTTGCTTGTAATTGGGATTGTCATCGCTTCTCCGGACTTTTTATCAGTTACGAACTTGCTAAATATTTTAAGTCAGTCATCGTCACGGATCATCATTGCTCTTGGAATGGCCGGCATCCTGATCACCGCTGGCACTGACCTTTCTGCCGGACGTATGGTTGGTCTTGCTGCGGTGGTCTCAGCTTCCATGTTACAAGCATCTGATTATGCATATAAAATGTATCCGCATTTACACGAATTGCCTCTTATTGTGCCAATTTTACTTGCTATGGTTATTACCGGGCTTATCGGTGCTCTAAACGGCGTCATTGTTGCAAAATTAAACGTGCCTCCGTTTATCGCAACCCTGGGTATGATGATTACGGTTTATGGATTGACATCTATTTATTTTGATCGACCTCCATACGGTGCACAGCCAATTGGTGGTTTAAGTAAAACTTTTACAACTTTTGCTCAAAAGGGTATCCCTGTAGGATCCTATGAAATTCCTTACCTAATTTTCTATGCCATTATCGCTACAATTTTAATTTGGGTTCTTTGGAACAAAACTCAATTTGGTAAAAATATGTATGCCATTGGAGGCAACCCGGAAGCAGCCAAAGTTTCAGGAGTTAATGTGGCCAAGTATCTCATTCTCATTTACATGCTTGCCGGAGCACTTTACGGCTTCTCCGGAACACTAGAAGCAGGACGCGTCGGCAGTGCCACCAACAACACAGGAAACATGTATGAATTAGACGCCATCGCAGCCTGCGTAGTCGGCGGCGTATCCCTATCAGGCGGCGTCGGATCCGTCCCAGGCGTCATCACAGGCGTACTTATCTTCCAAATCATCAACTACGGCCTAGCCTTCCTAGGCGTAAGTCCATACATCCAATTCATCGTCAAAGGCGCCATCATCGTCGTCGCAGTAGCCTTCGACATGCGCAAACACGCGAAGAAGAAATAATTGGGTAACAACTTGGGTGACAGGCACCGCTTGTGGACAATTGTCCGTCACCAGTGGACATAAAATAATCAAAAAAGGTATCTTCCTTTTGGGAGGGTACCTTTTTTGTTTTGGATATTGGATTGCCTATTTGTGCGTTAGGAATGTAGAATGATGTCAGCGGGTTTCTTTTACTGGAATGGACGGGGAGTGGGCATTAATCGTGAGCGGATATGTTTATAGATTGGTAGATAGGTCGAAAAGGTTGTTATTTGGGAGTTTGCGTACGAAAATGGTGCTGTATTTTATTGTGGTGGCGCTTATTCCTCTTTTATTATTTGGTTTTCTTTCCTATCAAAAATCTTCTTCGATTGTTAACCGCCAATATAATAATTATGAAAAGTTTGCCGTATCCCAGCTTGAAACACAGTTGGACAATACGATCGAACAAATGTATGTGGTTGCAAATGATATTCATCAATATTTATCCGACCCGACTTTAATTGTCCTGAAAGAAGAGGCCCCCAAGACATACGAAGGATTTATTGAAAAAAAGAATTTTGAAAGATATCTTGAGGCACATAAAACGTTTAATACGAAAGGAATCTATTTAATTACCAGATCAGGATATTACTATGGAAGCAACCTGCTTAATACAGAGAATCTGTTTAACATGCCATTTTGGCAGGAAGCGAGTCGGCTGAGTCAGGGAGAGAGCTGGATTGGCTTTTACAAAGCCGATTATTATCAAGATCGTCCGCCTGCAAATATGATCGGCCTAGTTCTTCCTATTCAAAGTCAATATGGAATATTATCAGGAAGCAAACTTCTCGTTGAAACGAAGGCCGATGAACTATTTTCCTATATCCGTTTTTTAGAAAAGGATGTCCACGCCTTTGTAACGATTCGAAATGAAAAAAATAATGTAGTATATCAAACAAAAAGTAAACGCGAGGAACTTTCAAGTGACATTGTCAGAAAAACTACACTCAAATCCTATAACTGGAAAGTAGAAGTCCGGGTACCCAAAAGACTATTCTATCAGTCATCTAATGTCATTTTTAATTATACGATTTTAGGAAACTTTTTTTCGATTCTCCTTGCCAGCCTTCTCGCAATGATATTTTCTGCGCCAATTGCAAAGAGGATTAGAAAGCTGAAGGAGTCAATGGAACGGGTCAGTGCCGGTGAATTGGAAACTAGAATTCCAGTCAAGGAACATGATGAAATCGGCAATTTGTCACTAAGCTTTAATAGCATGGTTCAGCAGCTTAAGGAATTAATTAAGGAAATAAACGAAACAGAAAGGTTAAAAAGAAAAGCAGAATTAAGAGCATTTCACTATCAAATCAATCCGCATTTATTATTCAACACCCTGAACTCTATTCAATGGAAAGCAAGGCTTTCGAATGCTAAGGAAGTTCAGTTGATGATTTACCATTTAACTGAGGTTCTTCATGAAAACCTCAATTTTTCTGATGAATTGGTTCCCTTGAGAAAAGAACTTAAAACCATTAGCCATTATTTAAAAGTCCAGGAAATCCGTTATGGACATATGTTTTCCTATGAGGAAAATGTTTCACCAGAATGTGTTGAATTTTTAATACCGAGGCTGTCCCTGCAGCCGCTATTTGAGAATATCTTTTTTCATGCCTTTGAGGATGGGAAAGGAAGAATTACTTTGGCTGTTGAGGAAAAATCTGACATTCTGGAATTAACTTTGGTTGATAATGGTAAAGGAATGAGTGAGGAAACGGCAAGGAGTCTATTAAGGCCACATCCAGTGAATGAGAAGGGGCATGGAATCGGAGTCTATAATGTGGATCAACGGCTAAAGCTTCATTTTGGCAATGAATACGGACTGAGGATAAATACTACACCAGGGCAAGGTACGATCATCATCATGTGCTGGCCGAAAAGGAGTGCTTCCAATGATAAAAGTAATCATAATTGATGATGAATACATTGTAAGGAAAGGCTTAATTGCAACGATTGATTGGCAAAAATTCGATATGGAAGTTTGCGGAGATGCAGCCAACGGGCAAAAGGGGTTGGAATTATTTATTGAACACTCACCCGAGGTAGTTATAACGGATATTGTTATGCCTGAGATGAATGGAATAGAATTGGCACGAAAAATAAAACAAAAGGCCCCGGGGACGAAAATTCTTTTGTTAAGTTGTCATCGCGATTTTGAGTTTGCCCAGGAGGGGATTAGGCTTGGTGCGGCTGGCTACATATTAAAAACGGCTTTCCAAGATGAGGAATTTGAAGAGTACCTGACTCAATTTGCAAATGAGATTGGAAAAGGGAAGAATAGTTCTTCTGCTATCCCGGCGACGGCACTCACAAAAGAGTTTTATGAATGGCTATGCGGGTTTGATAATTCTTTTGCATCCATACTGGAGGATAAATGTAAGGGTGAATGGAGTTGGATCCATCAACCTTTTTACATCTACCATTTAATTCACCTGGGCCAAGGAATATCATCAGTGGAACAACATATGGACATTTTGTTTCCAGATATCACAACAAAAATTATCTGTGGACACGATCAATGCTTTATGTTTATTCCCCAGGTCTTACATAATCATTTTGAGACTTTGTTGATAAAAGCGAAACAAAATTTCCCGGCACTCCAATGGAATGTAAACGGACCTAATATTGGAACAGAGCAATGGTTGACTGGAGTTCATTTTTTATATAGTAATTTTAAAATTGAGCAGCAATTTAATGTTTCAATTGATCAATGGCCTGAGCCGATCCAAAAGGCCGTTCAGATGATTATAGATGATCTTTCTCATTCCTTTTCATCAGTAGAGATTGCCCAAAAAGTGAATTTGAGCAGAAGTCATTTCAGTACGCTTTTTAAAAAATCGGTGGGGGAAAGCTTTTACAATTTTACGGAAAAATTCAAACTAAATGCAGCTTGCGAGTTGCTTGAGGCCACCTCGCTAACGTTACAGCAAATTGGTGAGAAGATTGGCATTCAGGACGGAAAATATTTTAGCAAATGGTTTAAAAAATGCACCGGATTGACTCCATCTGAGTACCGTCAAACAAAAAGACGAAACAGCTAGAACAAATTCGCCCCTGTACCATAACAGTTGGTAAATATAAAACATTATTACGAAAAAGTGAAGATGAATTTATGTGTGAGACCGCTTTCGTTAAAGATACAATGAAAGCGGTTAAATTTTTATATTCATTGAGGGGGAAAGACTAAATGAAGAAAGTCAGCATCATGGCAATGATTGTTTTGCTGGTAAGCATGTTTTCCTTGACAGCCTGTTCGAAATCCAGCTCCGGAGAAAATTCTTCTGGATCAAAAAGTGACAATCAGGGCGGCAAGGGAAATACAACACTGAGATTTGCGACGTGGGATACTGGTGAGGCGTTAAAGATCCAACAACAAATCGCTAAAAAATTTGAAGAAAAAAATCGTGGTGTGAAAGTCCAAGTAGAGCCGTACGGTGATGGATTTGACCAAAAGCTTGCTGCTTCGTTTGGAGCAAAAAATCCCCCGGATGTCATGTATATGTGGAATTTTCCTGCGTATTATGATTCCCTTGAACCACTGGATAAGTATTTAGAAGGTGATTCTGAATTGGATTTAAACGATTTTTATCAGGGATTATTCAATTATTCAAGCATGGACGGCAAAACTTATGGAATGCCAGCAGGTTTTACTACCAGAGTGGTGTACTATAATAAGGATTTATTTGACAAGGCCAATATTCCTTATCCAAAGGACGGCTGGACGTGGGATGAGTTCAAACAAATTGCCAAGAAATTATCTGACCCGGCCAAAAAGCAATATGGTTTTGGAGTCGTGCCGGAACCGGATACGTATGATCTCCAAGGACTTGTGTGGAGTAATGGGGGCAGTTTCATCAGTAAGGATGGAAAGAAGATCAAAGATGTTATGAACAGTCCGGAGACTGTACAGGCAGTCAGTGTCTTAAGTGAGCTTTTAAAACATAAAAGTGCGGTACTTGTTGGCGGGAAAAACCAACAAAGCGGCGATGATATTTTTAAAGCCGGAAAAATTGCCATGTGGGAAAGCGGCATCTGGCCATTGCAAGGATTCAAGGAAGCAAAAATCAATTTTGGAACGGTTGAGGTTCCATCCTTTGAAGGTAAGCCTTCAAAAGGTGTGATTGCTGCATCTGCGATTTCTATTGCAAAGGATTCAAAAAACAAGAACCTAGCTTATAAATTTGTGAAATTCTACTCTTCTCCGGAAGCAATTAAGATGCGTACAGCAGATTTACCAGTAAGAATCAGTGTTGTAAAAGAAATGAATATGGAACAAGATCCGATGATTAGTCCTTTTTATAAAATGTTGGAACGCTCAACAGATACACCTGCATTCCTTTTAAATAAAAATTGGAAGGATATCAATCGTAACCTGTCATCTGCCATCAATGCCATCATGCTGGGGCAGGATGCGAAGACGTTATTGAACCAAGCAGTAAAAGACTCTGAGAAATACGTTAAGTAAGAAATACAATGGGGTGTTTATTATGAAATTGCTAACTTCCTCGTCAACACCGCATTTAGAGCTAGATCCAAAAAAGAAGTTTAAGTGGGACAAAATTGTCCCCTTTCTTTTTATTGCCCCATGGGTATTTGGGTTTCTAGCCTTTACATTGGGACCGTTGCTCTATTCGCTTTTTATCAGTTTTTTTGATTGGCCCATTGTTGGCAAGGCGACGTTTATCGGACTAGGAAATTATAAAACTATGTTCACGGAAGATCCATTGTTTTGGAAATCACTATGGGTGACTGCGAAATTTGCCTTGTTATTTGTTCCATTAAATCTGATTATTGCTTTATTTTTAGCCATACTATTGAATCAAAATGTGAAAGGCCATTCTTTTTTCAGGACCTTTTTCTATCTGCCTTCTGTCATTTCGGGTGTTGCTCTTGCGATGATTTGGGCTTGGGTTTTTAACGGTGAATACGGCATCCTAAACTATTTTCTTTCATTATTCGGAATAAAAGGACCTGATTGGCTCAATCATACTAGCTGGGCGTTGGTTGCTATGGTCATTGCCAGCCTTTGGGGACAAGGGCAAATGATGTTAATCTTTCTGACCGGCCTTAAAGCCATTCCCAAAGAACTATATGAGGCTGCTTCCATCGATGGTGCAAATAAATTCACCCAGTTTTTCAAAATTACCATGCCCATGTTGACACCAACTATCTTGTTTAATCTAATCACTACGATTATTTCTGCTTTTCAGCAGTTAACCCTGGCTCTAGTTTTAACAGGCGGGGGCCCGCTTAAGTCTACGTATTTCTATGCAATGTATGAGTATGAAAATGCTTTTAAGTACTTTAAAATGGGCTATTCCTCTGCTAACGCATGGTTTATGTTTGTGATTGTTTTGGGGTTGACCATGCTAGTATTTAAATCCTCGTCTGCATGGGTTTATTACGAAGGAGAAGTGAAGAAGAAAAAATAGATTTCATGAGTCTCAGAATATGAGGGGTTATTACTATGAAAAAGAAAAGCAGGATTGAAAAAGCTTTTGTATATATTCTCTTAATTTTTGTATCTTTGTTATTTTTGGCACCGTTATTTTGGATGGTCACGACATCGTTAAAAGGGCCGGAAGAGCTTTATCAGTTCCCTCCCAAATGGATACCAGCCAAATTTCATTTTGAAAATTTTAAAGAGGCCTGGCTATCTCAGCCCTTTACGCAGTTTTTAACCAATTCACTCACGGTAACGATCATGGCAACACTGGGCCAGATTGTTTCCTCTTCCTTGGTGGCCTATGGATTTGCCAGATTTCAATTTAAAGGAAGGGATTTTCTGTTCATTTTGCTTCTTGCCACGATGATGATTCCCTGGGAAGTAACAATGATTCCTTTATATATGGAATTTAATTGGCTTGGTTGGCTGAATACGTTAAAACCGTTGATTGTACCTGCATGGTTTGGCGCTCCTTTCTTTATTTTCCTTCTTCGTCAGTTTATCATGGGGATTCCGAAGGAGCTTGATGAAGCAGCGAAGATCGATGGAGCAAACTCCTTTCAAATTTTTTATAAAATTTATCTGCCTTTAATGAAACCTGCCTTAATTCTTGTTGGTGTATTCAGCTTTTTAAATTGCTGGAATGATTATTTAGGCCCGTTGGTTTTCTTGAATGATCAAAGCAAATATACACTGACTCTTGGTTTGGCTCAGTTTAGGGGAATGTTCGGCGTCAATATGGAAGGGATTATGGCAATTACATTCTTGATCAGTATTCCTCCATTGATCATTTTCTTTGCAGCCCAGCGATATATTATGGAGGATGTTTCGAAATCAGGAATAAAAGGATAGCCATTTTAATAGAGAACTGAGGACTGGTCAGAGGGGGATTCCTGTCTGGCCAGAACCTTTTTGTTGTACGCATTTTTATGAAGAGAGGTTAGAAGCATACCATGATCCAGTCATTGCAATCTCTATCCCTGTCATCAGGAGTTAAACGTTTTTTGGCCACAGAATCATTGTACGGGCTGAGCATTGGCATGTTTAATTTACTATTAAACTTACATTTAATTGAATTGGGAATTTCAGAAAGGCAAATTGGACTGATCACTTCCATCGGAATATTGGTTATGGGCTTGTTTGCCATTCCTGTAAGCATCCTAGCGAAAAAAACAGGCAGAAAAAAACTGCTCATCATCGGAATTGGTTGTATTGCAGTTGGATGCAGTGTGTTTGCATTTTCAAAAAGTTTTGCCCTATTTTTGACCGCACAGTTTATCGTTTCACTTGGTCTGACCCTTGTGGAAACTACGGAAATCCAGCTTTTGTTTTATTACTGCAGGTCTATAAAGGAAGAGACACAAGCCTACAGTTTTATGTTTGCAGTTTTTACTGCTTTTACAGGAGTGGGAACATTAATGGCTGGGTTATTGCCAGATTGGATTGATTTGACAGCAAGAGGTTATCGAAACACTTTGCTAGTGGCCGCATTCGTTTTCATCGTCCTTGCCGTGGTTAGGGCTGCGCTGCTTCCAAAGGAGCAACTGGGGAATTCCTTGCCAAGAGTGCAAAAAAACCTATTCATAAGGATCCCTCACCCATTACGAAAAAAGTTAATATGGTTTTCCTTGTTTGCTTTTGTAACTGGCGGTGCTGCAGCCTGTTTGCAGCCTTACCTGAATTTATTTGCCAAGTTTCGCTATGATTTCTCGAATGAAATCGTATCAATCATTTTAGCTTTGAATGGCTTGGCCCTTTTTATTGGTTCCGTTATTTCACCATTTCTGATTGAACGAATGGGATTGAAAAAAACGTTTTTCCTCATATACTCCGTGAACATGGTCTTATGTGGTTTGCTTTTTTTAAACGTACAGCCATTTTTCTTCTCTGTATTATTAGTAATCCGAGGCGGTTTTTTTACCATACTGACAAATTTGGCCGACAGCCTCTCGATGTCTTCTTTTAAAGATGAAGAGCGTGATTTGTATGCGGGAATGAGAGCCGTGTTTCGCAGTATAGGTTCGGCTATGGCGGCATTTGCTATTGGAGGGATTCTAGCTGACAGAAACTATACTCTGCCCTTTTTCATTTCCGGTTTGCTCCTGTTACTAGGGTATCTGTACTTTGTTATCGTTATTGCTCCAAAACTTGATGATTCAAATCAGGAAGTGCATAAAGCGATCAATGAAATATAACGAAAGGAAAATGTGGTTATGTTGGATATAAAAAAGGTTCCCTTCAGTCGTTATGGCTCTTTTATTACCATTTCGCAGAATCATCATGAAACAGGAGATGATTCACTCTACATTCGCAATATCCGAAATGGAGACAATGATTTTGGTGCTGTCTTTCGGATTGAACTAATAAAGGACAGCGGAACGGTGCCTTATACAGCCGGTTTAACCCCAAGTGTACTCCGCCTAAATGCGGAATTCGGATTTGCAGAATTCTGTATTACGGAAAGAAAAGTTCTGCAAATCAAAAGCAAGGGTGTCGGAGTCCGGCTAATTGGGATAACCGGCGTTTACGATTATGCAGTAAAAGTGGAGCAGAACAGATGGGAGGTCAACCACTCCTCTCAGGAAATCCGTTATTTGCTGACAACGATTACTGGAAATATGACAGTGGAAGCCCCCTTTAAAGAACAGCGTTGTGAAAAGATTGTGGTGGATTTTCTCCCAGATTCCAGCGTATCGGAAATGGAGTGTGCCATTGAAGAGTTTACGACCATTTATGCACACCGTTCATATTTGCTATTTTCTGAGGGACAAAACAGGGTACAAGCTGAATTTGATTATTGGTATGCCAATACGCTTGAAATGCCAGAAAGATATCGAGATGGAAGACTGTTAGCCTCATATATTACGTGGTCATGTGTGGTCCCGCCTGAAGGAATGCTGACAAGGCCAGCCATGTATATGTCTAAGAATTGGATGACCAACATTTGGAGTTGGGATCATTGCTTTAATGCAATAGCCTTGGCAAAAAAATCACCTGAACTGGCTTGGGATCAGTTTTTGATCTTTTTTGATTTACAGGATGTATCAGGTGTCCTGCCTGATTTTGTAAATAACCGTTATGCTCTTTGGAATTTTACCAAACCCCCGATCCATGGCTGGACACTAAGAAAATTGATGGAAAAAACCGATCATGTAACTTTGGAGAAATTACAGGAAGTCTACGAACCGCTTGTCAAATGGACCAACTGGTGGATTCAGTTTCAAGATACGGACTGTGATGGAATTCCCCAATATAATCACGGCAATGATAGCGGCTGGGATAACAGTACGATCTTCCATAAAGGAACACCTGTGGAGAGTCCGGATCTTACATCCTTTTTAGTCATCCAAATGGATGTACTAGCAGATGTGGCGGAAAAGCTTAATAAAGATGTGGAGGCAGCAAGATGGCGGCAACGTTCACAAGAAATGTTAACCAGAATGATCAGTCATTTTTGGAAAGGGAATCGATTTATTGCCTTAAAGTCTGGAACGCATGAGCCGATCCATTCCAACAGCCTTGTTGTATATATGCCACTTATTCTAGGTAAAAGGCTTCCGGATGAAATCGTAAACCAACTTGTAATGGATATAAAATACAAAGGTTTTCTTACAGAACATGGATTGGCGACAGAGTTACCTTCCAGCCCTTATTATCGGAACGACGGATATTGGCGAGGGCCAATTTGGGCTCCAACAACAATGCTGCTGGTGGACGGCCTCCTTTCAGCCGGTGAGAGGGAATTGGCATTGGACATTGCCGAGAGATTTTGTGAGATGGCCACAAATGCGGGTATGGCAGAGAATTTTGATGCCATGACAGGTGAATCATTGCGTGATCCGGCATTTACTTGGACATCGAGTGTATTCCTAATGCTCGGAGATTTATTGAAGGAAGCTTTTTAGCGAAAAGATGAGGTGACAAAATGAAAAAATTAAAGCGATGGGAAGATATCCATACAGATGGAATCAACCGAATGGCTGCAAGGGCGCATTTTTTCAGTTATCCAACTAGAGAAGCAGCGGAGACAAGGGATGCTGAAAAAAGTAAATATTATCAAAATCTGAACGGGACATGGAAGTTTTTATTTCTTGAAGCTCCTGAATATTCTCCCGAAGGGTTTTACCAGAATGAATTCGATACAGGGCATTGGTATGACATTATCGTCCCCGGAAACTGGCAGCTTCAGGGGTATGGAAAAATGCATTATTCCGATCTTTGGTACAATTTTCCGATTATTCCCCCACATGTTCCAACGGATAATCCAACCGGGATTTATCGAAGGGAATTCGAACTGGAACGGGAAATGTCTGCAGAGCAATTGATCCTGCGCTTTAACGGGATAGATTCAGCCTTTGAAGTATATGTGAATGGTGAATTTGCGGGGTATAGCAAAGGAGCGCGCCTTCAAGCTGAATTCGATGTGACCCGGTTCTGCTATCAAGGAACCAACACTTTAACGGTTAGAGTATTTCAGTGGTCAGATGGTACGTATTTAGAGGATCAGGATATGTGGTGGCTGAGCGGGATCTTCCGTGATGTCGAGCTTTATACAAGACCTAAACAGGGGCTTTATGATTTAACGGTTCAAACGGTGTTTGAACAAACTTGGCTGGATGCTTTGCTAACAGTAAAACCCGTAATGACTGAACACTCTGATCAGACCATTATATATGAATTGTTAGCTCCTGATGGGAGGCTGATTTTTTGTGAGGAACAATGTGCAACGAAATTATTTTACAAAACAGTGACTGAACCAAAGAGATGGAGTGCAGAAACTCCACACTTATACGACCTTTACCTCACAGTGAAAAAGGATGGTCAGGTCATTGAAGTAGTTCATCAAAAGGTAGGTTTTCGCACAATCTTATTAAACGGGGATCAATTCCTTGTAAACGGGGTGGCTATTAAGTTAAAAGGTGTCAACCGGCATGACTTTAATCCAAAGACAGGGAGGGTCGTGACAAAGGAAGAGATTGAACGGGACATTAGGACCATGAAACAACATAATATTAATGCAATCAGGACTGCCCATTATCCTAATGCCTATTATTTTTACGATTTATGTGATCAATATGGAATGTATGTAATTGATGAAGCGGATTTGGAATGTCACGGCTTTGAGTTAACAGGGAATTACAATTGGATCAGCAATGATCATGCTTGGGAAGAGGCCTATGTATCCCGACTTGAACGAATGATTGCCAGGGATAAAAACCATCCTTGCATCATTATGTGGTCACTTGGGAATGAATCTTCCTTTGGTGATAATTTCCGATCCATGGCTAAACGGGCTAAGGAAATGGATCCGACCCGTCTTGTCCATTATGAAGGGGACAGCGAAGCGGAAGTAACCGATGTTTATAGTACCATGTATACCTGGCTAGAGGAGCGTAAGGATCGGCTTACCATGGAAAAGATTATTGAAAAATCAACAAAGCCGCATATTCTCTGTGAATACGCTCATGCCATGGGAAATGGCCCTGGCAATTTAAAAGAATACCAAGATTTATTTTACAAGTATGATAAACTGCAAGGCGGATTCATTTGGGAATGGTTTGACCATGGGATCGAGGCAATGACCGAGGATGGTAAAATTTATTATCAGTATGGCGGCGATTTTGGTGACGATCCAACGAATGGGAATTTTTGCATTGATGGCCTTGTGATGCCGGATGGTACTCCATCTCCGAGTTTATTAGAGTATAAAAAGGTAATAGAGCCGGTACAAACGGAAGCGGTGGATCTTGAGAAAGGAGAATTTCGCCTAAACAATCGCTATGATTTTCTTTCTTTGGATCATTTGAAGTTAACATGCTCTTTATTTGAAGATCATCAGCTGTTGGAAGCACAGGATATAGAAATACCAAAGCTGGAGGGGCGACAATCGAACGAAATCGAAGTTCTCCTTGGAAAAAATGTGAAAAAGAAAAGTGGAGCCAATTATTATTTAGTGTTTTCTTATCAGTTAAAGGAAGAGACGATGTGGGCTTCAAAAGGTCATGAATTGGCAAATGCTACTTTTATGCTTCCTGGAAAAGAAAAGACCTACAGGGTGCATGCGGAAGCGGAACTTAAGGTCAAAAAAGAGGGAACGGTCCTAACCGTTTCTGGTTCCGATTTTACAGTCACCTTTGATACAGTTAAAGGAGTGTTAAAGGAAGTAATCAAAAACGGTGGTGTGATCATTGAGAATGGCCCAAGATTTCATTTCTGGAGAGCGCCAATTGATAATGACATGTATCTTTTAAATGACTATCGGACCAAATATTTCATGCATTTAGGACATGAGATTGTGGAAGACATTCACTATGAATTGAAGGAATCTGTCTTCGAGTTGAGCACAAGTGCCCTTTACGGAACCACGAACAGCTCTTGGTATTACAGGCTTCAGTATCTTTACAGGATTTATCCGGACGGTGATATTGTATTCAGAATTAATGGGACAGCTGCCGGCCTAAAGCAAAATGCCCCGGAAATGATACCAAGGCTTGGTGTCCGACTTCAGCTAAATAACCAATTTAATCAAGTACAATGGAGAGGTCGCGGCCCTGGCGAAAGCTATCCAGATTCGCAGCAAGCCAACCACCTGGGAGTATACACTAGCAAGATTGAAGAATTGTTCACCCATTATGTGAAACCTCAGGAGAATGGCAATCGTTCCGATTGTGACTGGGTCAGCCTTACGGACCATAACTCGACCGGGCTAATATTTGTTGCTGAAAATTCATTGAACTTCAGCGCATCATACTACGAAGTGAGCGACCTCGAGGCAGCTAAACATACGATCGACCTGAAACCGCGTGACTACATCGTGCTCAATCTTGACTACAAACAAAACGGGCTCGGCAGCAACTCCTGCGGCCAAAACCAACTCAAAAAATACCGCTGCACCTTTGAAGACTTTTCCTTAGCCTTCCGCATCACAGCCTTCAACACCATAGCAACCACCGCTGTTGATCTTGGCAGGGAACAGTTCTAATAATGGATTGGTGACAGGCACCGTTCATGGACAATTGTCCGCCTCAGGAGGACAATTAGTTGCTTAGAATAGGTATCTTCCTTCAGGGAAGGTGCCTATTTTTGTAATTTTGCAGGAATTATTCATTGGAGGTTGAATATGTTTTCGATAAACTGTAGTTATGAGGGTTAGGTTGAGAGGAGAAGTAAAATGGAGATATTATTGAAGCAGTTGCTTGTTGGTCTTCCTAAAACAGTTGGGAATAAAGAAGCCGTTAGTCCGATGGATCGGGAATGGACGAGTGCCATTTTTAAGGAGGCTGTTCATGGTCGGGTGTGGGTCGGAAAGACAGGTTTAAACGGGGATGGGGTGGCGGATACAGAACATCATGGAGGGCCAGAAAAAGCCGTATTCGCCTATCCTGTCGGAAACTACACTTATTGGCAAACTGAATTAGGGAATCCAGAGATAACAATTGGTAGCATGGGAGAAAACTTCGCTATGGAGGGGGCTACTGAAGATACGGTTGCGTTGGGAGATACTTTTCAAATCGGTGAGGCCATTGTCCAGGTATCTCAGCCAAGACAGCCATGCTGGAAGCCTGCCCGCCGCTTTCGAGAGAAAACCTTTGCATTGTTATTACAAAATACCGGCAGAACAGGCTGGTATTATCGGGTCCTGAAAGAGGGTTTTGTAGAGGCAGGGCAGACCTTCACGAGACTTGAGCGCCCGTACCCACACTGGACGATCAAAAAATGTAATGAAATAATTCACTCAAGAACACCGGATTTTCAGGCAATACAGGAATTGGCAAAATGTGAACTCCTATCTCCGGGCATGAAAGAGACATTGAATAAACGAATCGAAAAACAAAGCATTCCGGATATTAGCAACAGGGTATTTGGACCTAATGAGTAGGTAAATACAACAGCTGTTTAAAAATCCCCATGTGAAAGGCCACATGGGGATTTTTCGAGTTTTACGTATTTCTTTTTAAAAGGAGATGTGAGCTTTTGTTGAAAAAAATAATGATGACTGCATTCCTTTTTCTTTCATGCGCTAACTCAACCTAAAAACCACTGCAGGCCTACGATTATTAAAATAATGCCAATTGTAATAACCCATGAGATTGGGTGAGCCCAGTTATTAGTCCATCCTATTCCAAAACGTTTTTCCAAGAAAATCGCAGGATCATTTTTATTAAAATAAAACATCCCCAGTTTCCAGAAACGATCATCATCCCGGTCAATCAATTTGCCGCCAGCGGCTTTTCCAATGCGGCTGCCGCCTTGACCGGTGGTAATAGATAGAATAATAGATGCAGCGCAGACACCAATCACAAAAACAAGCGGTGCAATTAATAAAACCTGATGGCTGATTGGATAAATGAAAGATAACGGTTGTAGCGTGAGCATCAAGACCAAACCAGTACCCATTATAATCGTGAACAGTGACCAACGTTTTCGAAAAATAATATTTTGGCGAAGGGACTCCTCAGGATTCTCCGCTGATACCTGCTGTTTGGCCTTCGAGATAATGGTATTAATAAACAAAAACAGCATGGTCATATAGATTTGAATAATGGGTATTAACAATACGGAACGATACGATTTATCAGCCCAGCGGGTTACTTCCCCATTAAAATCGTACTGCATCGGAAATCGTTCAGGAATATCCTGATAGTGAAATAAAACGATAGCCAATGTAAAAATGGATAGAGTAAACGGGATTAACATCCATAAATTGGAATAAGTTAGCTTTTGATTCCGAAATTTAGTATCAACCACGATTAACTGTGATTTACCAACCCAATCTTTATGGGTATTTTTTACATCCTGCATTTTTTTATGAAAAAATAGATAAACCCCAAAGCTTGCGGCGATATATCCAAAAATCAGAATGGGAAAAACGATGCTGATAAAATGCTCACTATGCCCGCTTGATACAACATAAAAGATGACTGTAAACAGCAAGGCAAGGATCCCGTTGATCCAAGCGTATTTTTTTCTCATATTTCGAATGTCGGTAGAATAAAAGGCATCCTCAGGAATAGAAATGCCAAAGCTCTCCGTCTTTCTAGTCCAATACGGTATAAAAATGAACGGTATGAAAACTGGAACCAACATAATAAATAAAAAAATGGTCGAATTCATCCTACATCAACCTTTCTTTGAAAACTCTTGGTATAGCTGTTGGCAAAGCTGCAAAAAATCTTGCTCCTGAGCTTCTCGGCAAACCGCTTCGGCAATTAAAGGATGGAGCTTGGTTTTTAACTCGGACCAGTAAGACTCGTCTGCCTTGGGAATCCCATCAGGATTGACGACAACGCCTTTTTGCCGGTGGATTAGTATATATCCCTCTTGTTTCAGTTGTTGGTACGCTTTATTGACGGTATGAAGATTAATCCCGAGGTCGGCTGCCAAAGTTCTTACTGAAGGTAGTGCTTCACCGGAGACCAGTTCTTTTTTTGCAATCCCAGCAATAATCTGATACTTTAACTGCGTGTAAATGGGTTCTTCCGATTCCAGGTTGAGAGTGATATACATTCGTTTCACACTCCTTTATATTCCATCTGTTATATTTATAGTATAACAGATATTACAAATATTCAATTATGAAATTAGGAATTTTTGTGAATAATGGCTAGGGTTGGGGAGATTTGAAAGCGGCTTTTCTTTCATTAAAAAAGAAGATGACCCCTTATAATCGGTCATCTTCCCAAGCTCTATCAGTATCTTGAATATTTGCCTGATTTTTCAAAGTTTGCTCTGCTTGACTCTGTTTAATCGTATTTTTTTGCGGTTTTGAATTCTTATTTTGATTAGTCATTGTGCATCCTCCTGCTCAAAAAATCCTAAAGCATATTTAACAGCTTCATGGATATCTGTTGTTTCATAGGCCAACAGGTCCTCGTGGGTAATGTGCATTTTAACATTTTCAAGATCATAGCCGCTGTCTAAATCAATGTTTAGCAGAACCTCATAACCATCGGCATTTACATTTGTATCAATGATATTGAAGGTCCGAATTGCAGTCCCGGTTTCATATTCAAATGGTTCTAAAAAATCCGCCATAAAAGTACCTCCATCGCTCTAATAGGTTCGACCCATAGTTTAACCTTAAAGGCTGCCATTATTCGTGAACGGTAAGTGATTATGGTATGATGGAATTAAAAGTAAAATGAAAGAAGTGCGAAGAAAAATGAATGAAGTAAAGGTAAGGGGTTTAACATTTAAAGATATCAATGTTTCAGAAGTTAGCGGATATAGTGGGACGGATCTTTTATTTACTTTTCAAGGTAAACGATATGTTTTTATGGTAGCTAATACAAATCCGCCGATGCCGCTCAATATTTTACATCGTTTTGCAGAGCAAGGAACGTGCCCATTATGTCACCGAATGATCTATCCTTATCCGACAGGGCAACAACCATGCTTAGAACTGAAAAAGATGGACTACCTACTTTTAGATGCTTTTCAAAAACATTTATCTAGAAATGTCATACCTTTTAAAAAATAAAACACCAGTCAGAAATATGCGACTGGTGTTTCGTTTTTTTAATCAAAATATACAGGTGTTTCAGGATTTTTTATATACCGAAAAGCCATTTTTATTTGGGAGTCTGTATTTCTGCCAACTGACAGTTCTGGTAGTTCGGACTCGGCAAAAAATTGAACATCGGACGTTTCCAGCCCCTGTTCAGCCTGTCCGCCGACAATCTCACATTGGATGAAAATTTTATAAATATGGTAGGCGGAAGGAGGATGCGGGTGACATTTCATATCCATGACCGCAAGCAATTTTTTTGCTCGTACAACGAATCCTGCTTCTTCTTTTACTTCTTTCACCGCTACTTCAGCAGGGGTTTGTCCAATATCGGCCCAGCCGCCGGGAAGTGACCACTTCCCATCCATTTTTTCGCGAACCATTAGAATTTTATCATCTTTAAAAACGACTGCCCTAATATCCACTTTCGGAGTGGCATAGCCTGTTTCGTTGGCAAATAGGTTTTTAATCGTGGAATGTGCCAGTTCTGTATAGTGGGCCATTATATCAATACTTATGTTTCTGATCATTTCGAACCTTTCTAAATCGTAGACATCTTTGGAATACGTTAGCCCTGCCTGTGAGATGGACTGCAGCTGCTTTGCCCACTCTAGCCATTTTGGTTCCATTAAAATCACCTCCAGCTTGTCTGACATACTAATATTACCATATGTATATAACAATTTTTGCCACGTTGTATACCTATTACTTTTGAAAAAAATTCCCACAAAATAACATTTTTTTCTTGAAACACACTTTCATTTCAAGTATGATAAAAAATACGAAATAAGGAAGGGTGACCATTAAGCCAATGATCTACTAATCCATTTTAGAAGCAGTTCGTATAAACACGACTATATTTCTGAATAGGATTAGTGCGGGCTTTTTTATATAAAATCGAGGGGACTTTAACGAAATTGGTCTCTTTGTGCCTGTATTGCCTCCTATTCAGAGTGATGAATAAGGAGGTTTTTTTATGGAAGCAACAAACTCTAACATGTCGGCAGGAGCATTGTTAAAAAATCGTGTGATTCAAACGATTCTTCTTTCAACGTTATTTTTGCAAATTGGCATTTGGGTTCGGAACTATTCGATTCTCTTATTTGTGGTAGAGAAAACCCATTCTGACCCAGTAGCGGTATCACTGATTTCGGTGGCTGAGTTTGCTCCGATTTTCCTATTTTCCTTTATCGGAGGAACATTTGCAGATCGATGGAGGCCGAAAAAAACGATGATATGGTGTGATTTCCTTAGTGCGGTTTCGATTTTTATCGTACTCATCGCACTTGTGTTCGGAAGCTGGAAAGTTATTTTCTTTGCGACACTTGTGTCATCCATTCTCTCACAATTTTCACAGCCATCAGGAATGAAACTATTTAAATTGCATGTTCCTGAAGAACTGATTCAAATGGGTATGTCCATTTACCAGACGCTTTTTGCGCTGTTTATGATTTTAGGTCCAGTACTAGGTACTTTTGTTTATCAGCATTACGGCATTGATGCGGCCATTGCCATAATGGGTGTGGCTTTCCTGTTATCCGCTGGGATTTTATTTTTACTACCAGCAGATTTTGAGGAGGAGAAAAAAGCGGAACCAACTACTCTTATTGAAGAAATGAAGGCAGGCTTTAGCTATGTTTGGAATAGCCGTTCACTGACATTGTTGGGAGGCAGTTTTGCTGCAGCGGGTCTGGCACTGGGATTAACTCAACCGCTAGCAGTATTCCTTGTTACGGAACAGCTGGGATTACCGAAGGAACAGCTCCAATGGTTGATGGCGGCATTTGGAATCGGGATGATTTTAGGTGGAGGTTTAACGGTGGGCTTTTCGAAAAAGACTCCTCCGCAAATCCTGCTTGCTTTAGGGATGACAATCAATGCAATTGGACTCTTAGTAATGGGGATGTCTGATCTGTTCTGGCTGACCTTAACGGCTGAATTTATTAGTGGTTTATTCATGCCATGCATCCATATTGGCATTAATACGATGATTTTAAAAAATACCGAAGCAGCCTTCATCGGCCGTGTGAACGGGATTTTGAATCCGGTTTTTATGGGAACGATGGTCATTACCATGACGGCTAGCGGCTGGCTAAAGAAAACTTTTTCCTTAATGACGATTTATGAAACATCCGCCTTATTATTTATTGTCGGGGTTTTATGTTTGGCTCCACTTTTTAAGGGTACAACTGCAGTGAAAAAAAGTGAAGAGATATAGGGGGAGTAGGTGTGGAGATCAGATTGCTGGACTCTTCAGATGCTGAAGTTTATTGGAAAATTAGACTAGAAGCTTTGCAACAAAACCCCGAAGCGTTTATGGTCAGCTATGAAGAAGCATTAAAAAGGGAAAAACCGATCGAACAGACTTCTCACCAGTTAGCTGCTGAAGAGAATTTTACTTTTGGTGCATTTGATGAAGGCAATCTGATAGGGGTGGTAACCTTACTGCTTGAAAAACAAAGTAAAATTCAGCATCGCGCCAATATTTTTGCCATGTACGTCACTCCTAAAAAACGAGGTATGGGTGTTGGAAAGGCGCTCCTTACAGAAGCCATCAACAAAGCAAAAACCATTAATAGAATTGAAAAAATAAACCTATCTGTCACGGCTGGTAATGAAAAAGCCAAGAATCTATATAGCAGTCTGGGATTTAAAGTGTATGGCATGGAGGAAAATGCAATTAAAGTCAATGGAACGTACTTCGGTGATGAGCATATGGATCTTCATTTAAAATAAAGTTAACCCGGCATACTCCTTCGGTGTGCCGGGTTATTTTTTTTATAAACTACATTGAAGATGTATCAAAGCTAATTATAGTAATGAAGATTATGGTAAAATAGTGTTGGTATTGAATAGAGGAGGCTGCTAGTATGACATTCTACAAAATCCTAGTTATCATCCATATATTTTCTGCCATCATTGGGATGGGGCCGGGGTTTATTTTAACAACGGTTGTAAAATCAGGAAAAACGATGACCGAATTAAGGCATTCCTATGCCGTTAGACATAAGCTGCATATCTATGTCATGATTGGTGGAACCTTGCTGCTTGTTACTGGTTTGCTTCTGGGGGTTATGAATCCAAGCTTATTTAAGATGGGATGGTATCTTACAAGTCTTGTGCTGTTCTTGGTGGCGCTTGCTTCTGGACCGTTATTGTTATCACCAAGATCAAGACCTGTTAAAGCTTTGCTGCAATCCCATAAAGGTGAAGAAATTCCTGAAGAATATTGGAGATTATCGAAAATTCTCTTCCGCTATGAAAACCTTGCCAATGTCATTTTTATCATTATCATTTTTCTAATGATCACGAAGCCATTTTAAAAGTGTAAAACCAGTAGGTTTTGCACTTATTTTCTGTTCAGAAATGAAAACTGAAAGGGTATCAATTTACTAGGGTGGTTGAATGGAAGGAAGATGCTTCTTTATTTTATATAATATTTTGTTTAACAATATTCAGAATATTTATTATTTTAATAAAATATTTAAAGCTATAATAATGGAATAAAATTTCTATTGTATTATGATGGAATAAAAATTAAAATTATAGTAGAAATCTAAATAGTTTGTGAGAAAAGTAACAGACTATTATTCGAATTATGTGTTAAAATAAATCAATTTATTATCTTTTTTATACTAAAGAAACAAGGAGAATGCGAATGAAAAGAATTAGTTTAGCATGGCAAATCTTTATTGGATTGGCACTAGGTATTGTGGTAGGGGGTATATTTTATGGTAATCCGCATGTAGCTGATTATCTGCAGCCTATCGGCAATATCTTTATCCGTCTAATTAAGATGATTGTAGTGCCAATAGTTGTCTCTAGTATTATTGTTGGTGTTGCCGGTGTAGGGGATATAAAATCTCTTGGTAAACTGGGCGGTAAAACGCTCCTTTATTTTGAAACTATTACTACTATTGCTATATTAGTAGGGTTGCTAACTGCAAACATTTTCCATCCTGGGACAGGAGTGGACCGCTCTGCTTTAACAAAAACAGATATTAATACCTATGTTGAGACTGCGAAAACAACAGAAAGCCACTCGATGGTTGATACATTTGTTAATATTGTTCCAACCAACATCATCCAGTCACTGGCAAATGGGGATATGTTAGCCATTATTTTCTTCTCCGTCATGTTCGGGCTAGGAATTGCAGCGATTGGTGAAAGAGGAACGCCGCTTCTTAACTTCTTTAAAGGGATTTCAGAGGCAATGTTCTATGTCGTCAACCAAGTCATGAAGGTTGCTCCTCTTGGCGTTTTCGCATTAATTGGAGTAACGGTATCAAAGTTTGGTCTTTCTTCATTAATTCCGTTAGGAAAACTGGTAATTGTTGTATATGGTGCTATGGCCTTCTTTATTCTGGTTGTTATGGGGTTAACAGCTAAACTGGTTGGTTATAACATCTTCAAGCTTTTAAAATATTTAAAAGACGAATTATTATTAGGGTATTCTACTGCTAGCTCAGAAACAGTTCTTCCAAGAATCATGGAAAAAATGGAGAAAATCGGCTGTCCAAAGTCGGTTACTTCCTTTGTCATTCCTACAGGGTATTCTTTCAACCTTGACGGATCAACGTTATATCAGGCCATTGCCGCATTATTCATTGCTCAAATGTACGGCATTCATATGAGCATCACGCATCAAATTACATTGGTACTGGTATTAATGGTAACTTCCAAGGGAATTGCCGGGGTACCGGGTGTATCCTTTGTTGTATTGCTTGCTACATTAGGAAGTGTCGGTATTCCTGTCGAAGGCCTTGCATTCATTGCAGGTATCGACCGAATCCTTGATATGGCTCGTACTTGCGTAAATATCGTAGGTAACTCACTTGCTGCCATCGTCATCTCAAGATGGGAAGGCTACAAGCTTGACGACGCTGAGGTAGAAGAAATAGCAGCATAATTATAAGGTCTTCTTACTGGAATAAAAATCGATAAGCAAGTTTTGGAAGACCAAGATCAATGAGACAAGGAAAAACACCCCCCTGAATCCTATTTGGGTTCTTAGGAGGGTGTTTTTCTATGAGTACAAGAGTACATAACGCATTAAAGCTAAAGTTGTTTAAACGGTGAAGTTTTTTATTAATTTAAGGAAACTTAAATCTTATGATTGTTATTATAGTTTATGCTCAATTTAAACAATTTTTCATCAAATATTGATTTCTAATATTATCCAATCATAAACCTATTTTGTTTAACTTAAAATAATAGCTGTCGCCACAAAAACAAAGGGGGAAACGGTTTTGAAATGGCATAAGCGGATTTTATCAATGATTCAGGAACGTCAAGATAAGAAAGTAGCATTAGCAGTCGATACTTCTAGCAGTGAAGCACCTGCTATTCTTATTAATAATATTGTAAAACTTTTTGAAACGGTAAAACCAGATACGATTTTGGTTCAAGCTGACTTTAAAATAAGAAGTATCACTCCGGTTAAAAGCGATACAATCAAATATTTTAGCCACGGAAAATCATCGTATACACTCGTGCTTGAATGGGCAAAAGAAGAAAATATTGACACACTGTTTTATATTACGGATGTGACAGGCTTTTTCTCGGAAGATATGGAAAAAGTTGACTTTGATATGTTTTGGCTGGTTCCTGGTCAATTTTTACCAAGAGTTCCATTTGGTAAAGCTATTAAAGTGGCGTAGTAAGCAAGGCCACGGTAAATTGTGAGGGCTTTTTCAGCCCAAGAGTCATTCATTGAAACGTACACCTTTATGAGGGAAAATAGGTATTAATAGTTTTCCTGAAAGGGTGAAACGTATGAATTTTTTATTTTGGTTTTTAAAAATAGGCTTTTTGGCCGTGCTCATATTCTTTGGGAATGCCATGTTAGACAAGATTGGCTCTTGGTCTTTGCCACTTTG
This sequence comes from Bacillus sp. JJ1764, assembly GCF_036962145.1. Taxonomy (NCBI): domain Bacteria; kingdom Bacillati; phylum Bacillota; class Bacilli; order Caryophanales; family Bacillaceae; genus Bacillus; species Bacillus sp. JJ1764. The sequence goes on from NZ_JBALNY010000040.1 coordinate 39,089, forward strand.
TATTGTTTTGTTTATAGTAGGAAATTGGCTGATAAATAAGATGATGGAACATTACAGTAGTAAAAAAAGGCTTTAACATTGTGTTAAAGCCTCTTAATCTTTCTAATTGCTGCCCTAACTGGACTTCCATCTGCCTCTTTTAATGCCAATGGAAGGGCTGCTAATTCATAATTTCCTGGTTCTATATGATCTAAAACCAATCCTTCTAATATGTGGATCCCATGTTTTGTGAGCTCGTGATGAGCTAAGAGTTCTTTGCTGTCCAAAGCGTCAACCGAGGGCAAATCGAGTCCGAGCAGACGGACACCTCTAACGGCTAAATAGGCGGCCAGTTCCGGTTCAATAGGGGGAATAGAAGCTGGGAAATGAATCCGGTCTTTCCATGCATCTGTTCGGATCAACAGTCGAGTGACACCGTCCAAATGGAAATCTGCCAAAGTGTTGACCCCAATGCTCGTCACATTTTCCAAATGTATAATCAATGCTTCTCCAATGTATAAATTTAAGTCAAGATCAATGACTTTTTTACCGTAATTATCAAAATGAAAAGGAGCGTCAATATGGGTTCCGGTATGAACACTCATCGTAATTTCGCCTACATTGACTGACCCGCTTTCTTCCTTACTCCAGCTCACCTTGTAACTGAAAGGGGTATCTCCCGGCCAAACGGGGATTCCATTGGCAAGAGGTTGTGAAACATCAATCCATTTACTCATATTTTTGCCTCCTCAACTCCGCTATCTTTTTGTTTATAGTGTATTATAGCTTGGTTCGGAGACTCAACAATTCAGGGAAAAATTGTTGATCAACTACCTTTTTTAAATAGTTGACGCCGGATGACCCGCCTGTTCCTTTCTTATAGCCAATAATTCTTTCCACTGTTGTCATGTGATTAAAACGCCATAATTGCTGTTGATTGCCGATGTCTACCAGCTTTTCAGCAAGCTCATAAAGATCCCAGTATTGATCGGTATTCCGGTAAACAGTCAGCCACGCTTCTTCAACGCTTGTCTTTGGTTCGTAGTTTTGAGACCAATCCCGTTTCAGAACATTTTCTTCGATTGGTAATCCATGTGCTTTAAGCGCCATGATGGCCGCATCATAAATACTGGGTGCTTCAAGGGATTTAACCATCGTTTCATATAATTCTGGCTGGTGCTGATAAACAGCTAAAGTATGGACATTTTTTTGTCCTAGTGCAAACTCTATTTGACGATTTTGGTAGGACTGAAACCCGGAGGAATGTCCCAGCTTATCGCGAAATTGCATGTAATCAGCTGGAGTTAATGTAGTAAGTACGCTCCAGGATTGAATTAACTGCTGCTGAATTCTCGAGACACGTGACAGCATTTTGAAGGATGGCTCCAGATCGTTTTTAAGAATACACTGAATGGCTTCATTTAATTCATGTAAAATCAGCTTCATCCATAATTCGCTTGTTTGGTGGATGATGATAAAGAGCATCTCGTCATGATGTTGGGATAGACGATGTTGGCTTGATAAAATTTGATCCAGGTGAAGGTAATCACCATATGACATTTCTTTTTGAAAATTGGTTTGGATTTCCTTCTCCAGACTCCCCTTCATTTGCCGCTTTGTACTGTCAAGGTTGTTCATTATTAATCATCCCTTTCTTCCAATCCTCTTTATTTAACTTGCTGATTTAATGATTCTGGTACATTAGTTTTTTTATTCCTTGTAAAGAAATAAATGATAGATAAAAAGATGAGCCATGGGATACCGAATTGAAGTAATATTTTAAAATCCGTAAACCAAGTTGTAATCATAAGGGCTGCTAAGAGAATGGCCCCCAACACGGTTAAATAGGGGAAACCAATCATTTTTACCGGCAGATTACGGCCACCATTTTTCTCCCAGGCTTTTCTAAAATACAAATGAGAGATGAAAACCATGAACCAGGTGAAAATCGCTCCAAACATGGAGATTCCCATCATAAAAGCATAGGAGGTATTAGGGAAGATGGCACTGACCGCTGCCGCCACCATGATTCCAATAGTAGAAACACCAAGAGCAGTAAGCGGGACTCCTTTTTTGTTTACTTTTCCAAGAAAGGCAGGAGCAAATTTAGCTTGTGATAGGGAAAACATCATTCTTGTGGATGCATAAAGTTGACTATTCATTGCCGATAATGCCGCTGTTAAAATGATAAAATTCATAATTCCGGAAGCACCCGGGATATTTAAAATTTCCATTACTTTTACAAATGGACTTTTATCGATTCCTGCTGATTTCCATGGAACAATCATTAACATAATAGCAAGTGTGATGACATAGAAGGTGGATAGACGGAAGACAGTTGCCTTTAAAGCTTTTGGAACGGCAACATCCGGATCCTTTGCCTCGCCGGCTGTAACAGCTATTAATTCTGTCCCTAAAAAGCTGAATAAAGAAATAAAAACCGCAATCCATACACCTGACCAGCCATGTGGAAGGAATCCTCCGGTATTTACTAGGTTTTCCGGGCCAATATTTGCCACGGAGGAAGAACCAAACACAACATAGAGTCCCAACAGGATAAAACCAATTATGGCACTGATTTTTATCATGGAGAACCAATATTCAAAGGTAGCAAAGGTGTTAACACTTGTAGCATTTACATAAATTAGAACCCCACCAAACAGCAAGATCCAAATCATTCCTGGAACGGTTGGGAACCAATAATGCATATAAACAGCAATGGCACTTACTTCAACTCCGACCGCCAATACATTTGCGATCCAGTAAGAATATCGGACAAGATAACCGGCCATCGGACCCATATACTTTTCCGCAATAAATCCAAAAGCTCCCGTAGAGGGATGGGCAACTGTCATTTCTGCTAAACATCCCATTAATAATAAGACAATGAAAGCACCAATAGCATAACTGATTAATACCCCAGGTCCGGCCGTACTAATGGCCAATCCACTTCCTAGAAACAGTCCTGTTCCAATGGCGCACCCCATGGCAATCATGGTGAGCTGCCTAGTAGTTAAATCGCGCTTTAGCTCTTTCTCAGAATCGTGGCCATTTTTTATTTGTGTAGGTTTGTTCTCCATATATAGCCTCCTTAAGGTTTCTTAAAAAAATGAAACAGGTTATGCCACGACTTCACGTTCATTGGCAAATTTCTCATATAGCTTTTCGGTCATAATCTTTTTGAGAATCTGAACGGCTTTCCAAACGTCTTCATAGGAGGTATAGAGAGAAACTGGTGCGAGTCTGATGACATTCGGCGCCCGGAAATCCGGAATAACCCCGTTTTCTTTTAATGCTTTGCAGATCCTGGCAGCTTCACGATGCTCAAGACTTACATGTCCGCCACGACGGTAATCCTCTCTAGGGTTGCCAATTTCAAACTCCATTCCAGCTAATTCTTCCTCTAGTAATCTCATAAAATAGTGATTGATGTGAAGAGACTTTTGACGGATTTTCTCCATACCGGCATCTGCGAAAATTTCTAATGAACCCATTAACGGAGCAAGACTTAAGAGGTGAGGTGTTCCAATTTGATAGGCAGAAGCAGTATTAGCAGGAGTAAAGTTATGTTCTAAATCAAATTGCTTCTCTTTATCAGACCCGAACCATCCGGCTAATCCCGGCGCTGTGCCAAAATGCTTTCGATTTACAAACAAGCCTCCGACTGCACCTGGTCCACCATTTAAGTATTTATAATTGCACCAATACGCGAAATCTACATCCCATTCACTAAAAGAATGAGGTATTGCACCAATAGAATGGCATGCGTCGAATCCAATCATAATATTTCGTTTATGGGCTTCTACTGTTAAGCGTTTCATATCTAAGATTTGGCCACTGCGGTATAAAACAGTTGGGAGAATCACAAGTGCAACATCATCACACATGGCGGCAATAATATCATCTTCAACTAAGAATCTGCCGTCCTGGCTTTTTACACGGATCAGATGAACATCTGGATCCAATCCATGTATGTTTAGTTGACTCTTGAGTGCGTATATATCACTGGGGAAATTTAACTCATCCGCCACAATTTTGGTGCGGGAACCTTTTGGTTTATAAAATGTGGCAAGCAGTTGATGAAGATTAACAGTTGTGGAACCGCTTACAATAACTTCATCTGCGGATGCACCAACTAATGGAGCAATCATTTCTCCTAATTTTTCAGAAAGGTTAAACCATGGTTGTTTTCCTTGTGTCCAGCCATCAATGCCATACTCTTTCCAATCCTCAAGTGTATCTAATAGTGCACGTTCGGCACGTTTTGAAAGCAGTCCTAATGAGTTCCCATCCATATAGATGGTATTCGGTTGAAGGTAAAACTCTTTTCGAAATCTTGCTAATGTGTCTTCAGAGTCCAACTTTTTAGCAAAATCTAATGTTAGGGAAAAATCATGTAAGTCCATATTACTCCTCCTTACTAAGGTTTTTTCTAGTGAATCATAACAAGGAATGTGACACGGTGTCAATATTATATATCAGAAAATTAATAATGTTTTCACAGATAAGGATGATACTTTTCATTTTTGCAAATTCCCACTATGCTAGAAGAAATAGGATCAGGGAGGAAGGAAATTGGCTGATCAGGAAGTAATCGATAAACGACATTTGCGATCCTTGAAGACAAGACAAAAGTTATTGGAGGCAGCTAGAGAAGTATTTTTAAAAGATGGGTTTCAAAAAGCGACGATCACTCAAATGATAAAAAAAGCTAATATTGGGTACGGAACAGCCTATGTTCACTTTGAAGGAAAAGAGGACATCCTCATTGTCCTAATGGAGGATGTGATGGAGAAATTCTATGAAATAGCCGAAATTACCTTTTTTCCAACATCAAAAGAGGAAGCAGAGCAAATCATTAAAGAGCAGGCAACGGCTTTTTTAAAGATGGCAGAAATGGAACGTAACATGATGCAAGTATTTGAACAGGGAATTGGCATATCAACTGCTATTGCCGACAAGTGGAAAACCATTCGAGAAAAGTTTATTCAAATCATTTCAAAGGATATTGCCTATGCCCAACACAAAGGGTTAGCAAGATCGGAATTAAAGCATGAATTGGTGGCAAGAGGATGGTTTTTCATGAATGAAATGTATCTTTGGGAAATAGTTCGAAATGAGCGGCAGGATTCAATAGAAGAAATAGCAGAAACAATAACGTCTGTTTATACTAAGGGGCTATATTTATAAGCCCCTTTAAAAAAGGGCAAAAAAAAGGATTGGTTGAGAGAACCAATCAAAAATATGGGAAGTTTTAAGAAATGAGTTCCGTGAACTTATTTCCTAATTAAGTTACCTTTATCATATAGAAAACTTATGTAGAACCTATAGGGAAGTTATGTGGAATTTGTGAAGATGGAGTACTGAATTTTTTTCCAAAAATAGTTTATTTCATGGTTTTCTTGTTTTATAATTTAATATGTTAACTTATAATTTAAAATGGTTAACATATTATTCGGAGGTGATGAAATGAATTGGACAGAGCTTGCTAGAAAGGTTCTTGATGGTTACTCACTATCAAAGTCAGAAGCGAAAGAAATTTTGCTGGCAAAAGATGACGACATTCTGTCTCTTGTGAATGGTGCATACGAAATTCGACGGAACTACTACGGTAAGAAAGTTAAACTAAACCTAATCATCAATGCCAAGAGCGGCCTTTGTCCGGAAGATTGCGGCTATTGCTCTCAATCTATTAAAGCAACCACAGAAATAGAAAGGTATCCGCTTATTAGTAAACAAACGATTGTGGAAGGTGCTAAAGAGGCAAAGAAGAATAAAATTGGTACATATTGCATCGTTATGAGTGGGCGCAAACCGACCAATAATGAAGTGGACACGGTTATCTCTGCAGTCCAGGAGATTAAAAGTGAAGTAGACCAGATCAAAATTTGCGCTTGCATGGGATTGGTATCGGAGGAACAGGCTATAAAGCTGAAAGCGGCCGGGGTGGACCGATTTAATCATAATATAAATACGAGCTCCAATCATCACACTAACATTACAACAACTCATGATTATGATGATCGAGTTACTACCATTGAAAATGTGAAGAAGGCGGGGATCTCCCCGTGCTCAGGTGTCATTTGTGGCATGGGTGAAACAGATGCCGATATCGTAGAAATGGCTTTTGCCTTAAAGGAGCTAGATGCGGACTCCATTCCAGTTAATTTTCTTCATCCAATTAAAGGCACAAAACTTGAGGGCATGGATGATCTAACCCCCATTCGCTGTTTGAAAATTTTATCCCTATTCCGTTTTATTAATCCGACCAAGGAAATTAGGGTCTCGGGGGGCCGAGAATTCAACCTGCGTTCCCTTCAAAATCTAGGTTTGTTCATTGCCAATTCTATTTTTGTCGGCGATTACTTAACCACGGCAGGTCAAGGCAGTAATGAAGACCTTCAATTAATCCAAGATCTTGGTTTTGAAATCGAAGAAAATCCGTTTGAAACAGAAAGCCAAACCTTTGTCAGCACCCTATAATAAAAGACCCCCTTTTTCCAAGACAATTAGAAAAAGGGGGTCTTTTTACAAAAAAAATAGATTGGTGTCGGCACCAATCAAAATTATGGGAAGTTTTAAGAAATGAGTTCCGTGAACTTATTTCCTAATTAAGTTGTCTTTATCTTATAAAAAACTTGTGGGGATTTTAGGGGGAAGTTATGTGGAAGTTGTGAAGATGGAATCTTTTTGATGAAAAGGTACTTTTCACTTTTCATATTTTTCCACTGATATATAATAGGATTAACAACGTTCACAAAATTGTTGAAAATTAATCTTGATACCATTTAAATAGTTAAAAAAGGAAATAGAGGAGTTGTTTATCATGATGAGAGCAGCCGCTGCGGGTGTTTTGGGATTTATCCTCATTTTTATAGAATCAATGATCGTCATGAAGCTAAAGGGAATGGAAACCATTGAATTCGGAGGAATCACCCCATTTATCAATATATGGGCGATGAACTTCTTCTTCGTCTTCGCTATACTAACCCAGTTAACCAACTGGTACACCAACAAAACCCAATTCGAAGAAGATAACAGCTACTAGAAGAAATTCCAGCATACATAAATAAATAAATAAATAAATAAATAAATAAAGACAGTCCGAAACTTGGACTGTCTTTTCCACGTGGACAATTGTACACGAGCGGTGCCAGGCACCGAACTGACACCGAACTGACACCGAACTGACACCGAACCTCATACGGCCCGCTACTTGCTGTGCATTTTGAATTGCAGGAATAGTTCGTTGTAGTAGGCTAGGTTCTTTTTACCGAGGTTTTTGTAGACCTCGAGTTTTTTGGTTAGGTTAGGCGATGGGTAGAAACGTTTATCGTCTGTGATTTCTTTAGGCATATGTTTTAGGGCAGCCTTGTTAGGTGTTGAGTAGCCGACGTATTCGGTGTTTTTGGCTGCTACTTTTGGGTCAAGCATAAAGTTAATGAATTTATGGGCTGCATCGATGTTTTTGGCTGTTTTTGGGATGACCATGTTGTCAAACCAAAGGTTGGAACCTTCTTTAGGAACGACATAGTCCAAATTCTCGTTATTAGACATAATCTCTGAGGCATCTCCCGACCAGACCAAGCCGATTGAAGCTTCCTCATTGGCAAGCAGCATTTTAATTTCGTCACCGACAATCGCTTTTACATTTGGCGTCAATTTATTTAGTTTGTTTTTTGCCTCAAGTAAATGTGCTTTATTCGTATCATTCAATGAGTATCCCAAACTATTTAACCCCATGCCCATTACCTCGCGGGCCCCGTCAGTGAGCAATATTCTATTTTTAAACTCCGGTTTCCAAAGGTCGTTCCAGCTAGTGATTTTTTCTCCACCAAGCATTTTAGTATTGTAGACAATCCCGACCGTTCCCCAGAAGTAGGGGATAGAGTACTTATTATTAGGATCAAACGGTAGGTCCATAAACCGTTTATCAATATTTTTTAAGTTTGGGAGCTTAGAATGATCCAAAGGGATTAGTAAATGCTCGTGGCGCATTTTATCAATCATATATTCTGATGGAACAGCAATATCGTAATTCGTTCCGCCTTGTTCTATTTTGGTCATCATTGCCTCATTGGAATCAAATGTTTCATAAATGACTTTAATGCCTGTTTCCTTCTCAAACTTCGTAATGAGTTCCTCGTCAATATAGTCGCCCCAGTTAAATACGGTCAATGTATTGCTTCCAGAGTAGCCCTGCGATGTATTTAAACTGGAAATGGTATATAGCAAAATGGCGGATACAGCTGCAATGACGATAAAAAAGCGAATCAGACTCTTCATTGTTTGCGAACCCCCATTCCACTCAACTTGGTTCGCTGACTAATAAAATAGTAAATAACCACTAGCAGCATCGTGAATACAAAGAGCAGGGCAGATAGGGCGTTAATATTCAATGAAATACCCCTACGTGCTAAGGAATAAATTTCCACCGATAACGTCGAAAAACCGTTTCCGGTTACAAAAAAAGTTACCGCAAAGTCGTCAAACGAATACGTTAACGCCATAAAAAAACCTGCGAATATCCCGGGTGAAATAAACGGGATCATTACCTTTGTCAGAACGTTCCAGCTGTTCGCCCCTAGATCACGTGCCGCATCGATTAGCGAAGGACTCATTTCCATTAATTTAGGCAGCACCATTAACACAACAATGGGAATGCTAAACGCAATATGGGAAAGCAGCACAGAATAAAAGCCCAGTTTAATTCCCACCATGGTGAATAAAATCAAAAACGACGCACCAATAATGACATCCGGACTGACAATTAACACATTGTTTAACGATAGCAGCGTATTTTTTGTTTGCCGTTTCTTCGCCAAGTAAATGGCCAATGCCCCGAGAACTCCAATAACGGTTGAAAAAAGAGCGGATAGCAAGGCAACAACAATGGTATTAAGTACAATAATCAACAGCCTTGTATCATGAAATAGCTCCCTGTACCAATCCAAGGTAAATCCTTTAAAGTCGTACATGGTATCCCCGCTGTTAAAGGAATAAAAAATAAGAAAGAAAATGGGTGCATACAGGATAAAAAAGATGAATACTAAAAATACTTTTGATAACGGAGAGATTTTTTTATCCAACTTACACACCTCGCTTTCGCGTATCGGTCGCGACCATGATTAGCACCATAATGATGATTAAAAACACGGCAATTGTCGATCCCATACCCCAGTCTTGAGTGACTAAAAAATGCTGCTCAATTGCAGTTCCAAGTGTTATCACCCGATTTCCGGCAATTAACCTTGTCAACATGAACAGAGATAATGCCGGTATAAATACAACTTGGCAGCCTGATTTGACCCCGTCCAGCGTTAGTGGAAAAATAACCCGGCGGAATGTAATCCATTTAGAAGCGCCCAAATCGCTGGCTGCATCCAAAAGTGTCGGATTCAATTCATCCAAAGCGTTAAAAATTGGCAGTATCATGAATGGAATAAAAATGTAAACGGAAACAAAAATAAAGCTGAAATCCGTAAATAAGATTTGCTTCGAACCCACTCCAATAATCTCCAATAAACTGTTCGCTACCCCGTAGGTACCAAAGATTCCAAGGAAAGCATAGGCTTTCAACAGCAAATTAATCCAAGATGGAACAATGATTAATAATAGCCATAATTGCTTATGTTTGGTTTTCGTTAACAGGTAAGCCGTTGGATAAGAAACGAGCAAAGTCAATACTGTGATTAAAATTGCATACCAAAATGAACTGAATGTCATTTTTAAATAGACTGGTGTAAAAAACTTTTGATAATTAACGAACGAAAAATGGCCTTCAATATCGAAAAAAGAGTAATAGAATACAAGAAAAATGGGTGCAATGACAAAAAGAATAATCCAAAGAAAATAAGGAATCGAGTATAAATAGCGAGAACCTTTATTCTCCATGGCGTTCTCCATCCGCATAGATTTCTAATCGACGGTCGAATTCTTCTTCAG